>JAISBX010000162.1 GCA_031265965.1 Oscillospiraceae bacterium
TTCTCGTCCCGACAAGCCGTGGACGCTGTAAACGACTGGGCAAGTGAACACACCGATGGGCTCATCACAGACATCATAGACTCCTTTGACCCACGAACGGTCGCCGCTATAGCGAACGAGATATATTACTCCGACCGCTGGAACTGGGAGTTCAACGAAGACGAAACCAAGTCCGACGTATTCCACGCCGCCGCCGGCGACACGACGGCCCTCTACATGAAACGCGAGGGCGACTCGCAGCTATACTACGAAGACGGGCGCGTTCAGGCGATGCCCCTCAGTTTCAAGAACGGCGGCAATTTGTGGGTCATTCTGCCGAAGGACGAAACCGCAAACGAGCTGTACGCGAGCATGACCGCCGAATATCGCGTCGAAATAATGGGCGGCTGCATTTCCAGTACCGGAAAGCTCTTGCTGCCAAAATATGAAATTGCCAGCGCCAGGGCCATTGATCTAAAAGGTGCGCTGACCGCTCTCGGCGTACCGTTGTTTGACATCGAGGCCGCGCCACTTACGGACGGTCTGCTTGAGAGCGACACGCCCGCCTGGATCGACACGGCGATGCACAAGGCCGTGATAAAGGTCGATGAGAAAGGTACGACGGCCGCCGCCGTTACCGCTATGATGGTGGGAGGGAGGGGTATACCGCAGCCGACCGGGGTGTTTGAAATGATCTGCGACCATCCGTTTGTGTTCGTGTTGGAGTATGGGCAGATCCTATTTACGGGCGTTGTGAACGACCCTTCGGAAACGCCGTGACAAGTCCGAAAGGGCTTGCGGTATCGGGTTCACTTTGCTCCTCATATCCGCCTGACGTACCACAATTACGGATATGTACAGTTTTTAGTTTGTAATCCGTTCCGGAATGTGATAAAATGCGGCGGTAAGTATTTTATCTTGTGGAAAGAATGGATGTGTTTTAACGTGTCGGATAGCAAGGAGTATGTTACAAGCGCCGGCGAGTACGGGAGCATAAATATCTCAGAGGACGTCATAGCGCTTATCGCGGGGAGACAGGCGCTGTCTGTAGAGGGCGTCGCGTCGCTGTTTTCAACGCCCGGCAAGGAGATCATCGACATCATAGGCAAAAAGGGCGTCACGCGCGGAGTCAGGATAGGGATCGACGACAGGCAGGTCGAAATCGACGTGTTTATCATAACGGAATTCGGCAGACCGGTGGGCGATACGGGTGAGGCGGTGCAGCGTGCCGTCAAAAACGGCGTCGAATCCTCCGTCGGACTCACGGTGTCAGCCGTCAACGTACACGTCTGCGGCATAGCGCTCAAGGGACGCAAGCAGCAGGCGTGACAGTAGATTTTCACACGCACGTGTTTCCGGACAACATCGCCGAGCGGACGATCCGGCATCTCGAGGAGTCGATAAACCACGTGTTCACCGCCGTGACGGACGGCACGCTCGCGGGTCTCACGGCGCATATGGACAGGAGCGGCGTCGACGTATCAGTCATACTCCCCGTGGTCACAAAGCCGTCCCAGACGCGCGGCGTAAACGAGTGGAGCGCGGCGGCGCAGTCGGAGCGGATCGTGGCGTTCGGCGGCGTGCATCCGCTTAGTGACGACTACCGCCGCGACATAGACCATGCCGAGCGGCTCGGGCTGCGCGGCCTCAAATTCCACGCGGAATATCAAAACTTCACAGTTGACGACATAAATATGCTCCGCGTATACGATTACGCGCTGAGCCGCGGGCTGATGATCGTGCACCACGCGGGCGCGGACCCCGCGTATAAGCCCCCGTTTCGCAGCAGCCCGCGCCAATTCGCAAACGTCGCGGACGCCATGAAAGGCGGGGTAATAGTTGCCGCGCACTTCGGCGGGCACTCGCAGTGGGACGACGTAGAACGGTATCTCGTGGGAAAAAACATATACCTCGACACGTCTATGGGCTTTGAATACTACCCGGCCGAACAGTTCGCGCGGATAACGCGCGCGCACGGCGCGGACAAGGTGCTGTTCGCCACTGACTCCCCTTGGAGCGACGCGAAAACCGAGATAGAGCGGCTGAAAGCGACCTCGCTGACAGCCGCCGAAAAAGACCTGATTCTGGACGGCAACGCCGCGCGACTGCTCAATTTAAATCGACATTTTCCCGCTTGACGACGTATTTTGTTTTCCACGAACCTCGCCTATAGTACACGAGCGTCATGAACATTCCGATAAAGACGCATATGAGCATGGCGTAAAACATTGACGCGGGGCTGCCGTTTGGCCACACGACGGGCGTATCTACGCCGTTTACTTTTAAGTTCAACGTCGTCCCCTTTGTGAGGTGGATTATAAGCAGTGTGAGCGGCAGCTTGAATATGACGTTTATCAATATTGATATCCACATAGTGCCCACGGCGTCCCCCGCGCCGCGCATGACGCCCTGATACGTCATATTCACGGTCATAATGAGGTATGCCGGTATCATTATCAGTATGTAGTAGCGGCACAGCGAGACGAGCAACTCCGTATCGGTGAACAGTCTGAACATGCTCCTGCCGAATATCTGCATAGCCGTTACCATGACGACGGAGAACCCGAGGCACATGAAAAACACCGTCTTGCTGCCCGATTTGACGCGATCCATGCGTCCGGCGCCTATATTCTGGCCCGTGAACGTGCCCGCCGCCATGGAGAACGCCTGACTGGGCATCAGCGCGAACCCGTCAACGCTCTGAGTCGCGGTGAGTGACGGCAACGCAAGAGATCCCATTTGTATCCAGTCGTTTTTCAGCGGATCCATAACCATCGCACTCATATCCATCAAGAACGGCTGCACGATGAGGTTTGACACGAACATTATCGCCATCTGTATGCCCGAGGGTATCCCGAGGCGCGCTATCTGGCGCACTGTGGCGGAGTGCAGCCGCAGCGACTGCCGCGTTATTGAGTACGCCCCCTTGGGACGAAGGATGCGTATCATGCACGCGATCGCCGAGAGTATTTGGGATACGATGGTCGCCCACGCGGCGCCGGCGACGCCCATGTTGAGTCCCCACGGCGCGACGCACAGTATATCCAGCACTATGTTGAGCGCCACAGTCCCCAGCAGGACGAGCAGCGGGAAGACGGAGTCGCCCAGTCCGCGCAACACGCCGGAGAAGACGTTATAGAACCCGCCGCCCGTCGTTCCCAGAAAGAGGATGAACAGGTAGTCGTAGGCCATCCGCTCCATCAGAGGCTGCGCGTTCGTGTTCAGCAGCTTCAGCATGGGTCCTGTCAGTGGCGTGGCGACGGCTGTCACCAGCACGCACGACAGCGCGACGAGCGTTATGGAGTTGCCGATGGTGAGCCCCAGATTTTCTTTGTCCTTCGCGCCGTAGTACTGCGATACCATCGTCATGACGCCGCCGCCTATGGCCATGAACAGTACGAGGAATATGTTCAGTATCGGCATCGATACGCCGACGGCGCCCAGCGCTATATCGCTGAGCTTGTCACCGTTTTCCGCAAAGCCCTCTATGAACCGTCCGACGATCATACGGTCGGCCGCCGTATAGAGCATCTGCGCTATGCTCCCGATGAGCAGGGGGATGGAAAATTTTAGCAGACCCACGGGGATACTGCCCTCAGTCATGTCCTGAGAGCCGAAAAGGGATTTTATTTTTTGCATCATATGTCTACACTCTCCAAGATTCCATATTATTTTTAATATCTTACCACACTCTCCGCAATAATACAACACAAATTTTTATTGGCCACAAGAAACAAGAAAATAATCCCGCCATCAATAGCGGCGGGATTATTTACCGAAAACAGTTTTAAGATGTGAATAACGCGCGGAAACGGTCGAGGTCGCGGCGGGTCATGGAGCCCAGCGCGAACAGCAGCGCCGCGTACACGGCGGCGCTCATTATTATGTGCAGCGTTACGGAGGCGCCGCCGGCCGCCAGCGGGAGCCCGCACGTACGCAGGAGCAGCATGGCGACGTCGACGGCGCCGAGCGCGCAGAATAACGACTTGAGCGCGTCCGCCGCCGTGACGCGCACTCGCGCGACAAGCGCGAGGCGGCGTATGCTCAGAGCGAAATTGAACAGATCCGTGAAGTAGATCATGAATATGTACCCGCGCACGGCGTAGATCGGGAGCAAATAGTAGACGAGCGCGAGGCTTATCAGGGAATCGAGCACGTTGTAGCGCATGGAGTGCATCTGCTGGCCCAGCCCGCGGAGCATACCGTCCGTCACGCTGTCGAGATACATCACCGGGACGAGCGGGGCGAGCGAGCGTATGAGACGCCCCGCGTCCGCGCTGCCGTACAGCGCGCGCCCGAGCTCGTCGGAAAACCGGAAGAGCACGGCCGCCGCGCACAGAGCGAAAAGCATGGCGAAGCGCAGAGTGTTATTCACCAGCGCGGATATGCGCGCGTCGTCCCCTTGGACCTGCGCATCCGTGAGCTCCGGGACGAGCAGCTCCGCGAGGGAGTAGAATATGGCGGACGGAAATGTTATTACGGGAAACACCATGCCCTGTATCATGCCGTAGCCCGCCAGCGCGGTCTCGGAGGACGCGCCGTGCTTGCGCAGCCCGCGCGGGATGAGCAGGTTCTGCACCGTTGTGAGCGCGACGCGCGCGTAGGCGGAGAGGGCCAGCGGCACGGCGGTGACGAGTATCCTGCGCGTCAGCCCGGCGTGCTCGCCGGCGTCCGGCGCCGCGCCGCGCCCCTCGCGCAGGTACATGACGAGATGTATAAAAAACGACGCGAGCTCTCCTATCACGCCGCCCGCGACGATTATGGAACACGAAACGCTAAGATTTTCAACTCCGTACACCTTCAGGGCGAAGACCGCGGCGGCTATCCTGACGACCTGCTCGACAGCCTGCGACACCGTGGGTTTGATTATGTGGCCCACGGCGGTAAAGTAACCCGAGAGCACGGCGGTGAGCGAGAACGCCGGCAGCGAGAGCGACAGCACGCGCAGTGGAAGCACCGTGCGCGCGTCCCCAATCCAGCGCTCGCCTATGACGTCCGCGCCGAACCACAGCGCCGCCGCCGCCGCCGCGCCGCACGTCAGCGCGTATATCAGACATTTGCGCATGACGGCCCGCACGCCGTCCCGGCTGCCGCGCCCGAGCTCCATCGCGACGAGACGCGTGGCGGTAAAGCGTATGCCGGACAGCGCCACCGTCGCCGCGAGCGCGCTGACGGACATGATGAGGCTGTACAGCCCTATGCCGGCCGCGCCTATCATTTTGGACAGATAAACCTGAAACGCCATACCGACGGAACGCATCAAAAACGCCGCCGCCGTCAGCAGCGCCGTATTCAAGAGCATTTTTCGGACGCGATACATTCGGAACCTCCCGCACACAGTATGGGTACTTCAAATATACTCCGCGTACCCTCGCTCTATGCGTACAGGCCCGACGCCTACAGTGTGAAATCGCTCTCGCTGAACGTCCCGGGGCGCCCCGGAGACGGACGCTCCGGGACGCGTTTTACCGGGTCGTATACAAATTTGTCGCAGCTCGCGCTCGGGCTTACGATGCCGCGCTTTATACACGCGACCTCCGTATCGCTCAAAACGGAGCCGTGCCGGCAGTAGGCGCAGCTTGGCGCTATTTGCCTGTCAAACAACATTACTCCGCGCCGTCGTCCGGGCTTTCGCCGTCGTCCGCGTCGCGCTCGGCGGCCTCATACTCGGCCTCGGAAATGTCGCCGGCCGATTTAAGTATGCTGATCTCGTTCTGGCGGTCGGCTATACGTTCGAGAGCCGCCGTGACCTCCTCCACCGCCTGCGCGAATTCGGCGTCCGGAGCGTCCTTGCGCGCCTCGTAGTATTTGGCGCCGATCTCGCTGTACAAACGCCTCACGGCGCCCTTTTCGCGCGCGACGTCCGCCGACAGCTTCGTTATGCGCGTCAGCACCTTCGCCTTTTCGCCCGCGACCTTGTAGAGCTCCACCGATACGTCGGCTATCGCCCCTATAGTCGCTTTTGCCTTTTCCTTCAAGTCCTCAAAATTCGCCATCTTCAGTTCCTCCTATAAATTCAGTTTCGTTTTCTTCGGCCTCGTCCCCATCCGGGACGTAGTCCACATCTTCATCGCCGTCTTCGCCGTCTTCGGCTTCGTCGTCTTCAGCGTCTTCGGCGTCCGGCGCTCCCGCGAGCGTCAGCTCGGCCAGACTGCGTCCTCGTACGCGCTCGCGCACGAGCATCGCGACGGCGGCGATAAGCAGCACCGCCGAGAGAAGCTGCGAGACGCGTATGTCCGTGCCGGGTATATACAGGCTGTCCGCGCGCAGCCCCTCGATCATGAAGCGCCCCAGCCCGTACCACACGAGATACAGCAGGAACACCTGCCCGGAGTACCGTTTCCGCTTCTTTGAAAAGAAGTGCAGCAGCGCGAACCCGAGCGCGTTCCACAGAGACTCGTACAGAAACGTCGGGTGTACGTACACCGTATCGTATCCCGGCCGCGTCAGTCCCATCCGCCACGGCAGCCCCGTGACGGCGCCGTAGGCCTCGCGGTTGAAAAAGTTGCCCCAGCGCCCTATCGATTGGCCTATCAGCAGCCCGAGCCCGAGGACGTCGAGCAGGGAGCCGAGCGGGACTTTTTTTACTCTTGAATATATTATCACGGTCGCGGCGCCGAAAATGATGCCCCCGTAAATGGCGAGCCCGCCCTCGCGGAGCTTGAATATATTCAGCCATTTACCGGGTCCGAAATATTGATCAAAGTTGAAAATAGCGTAGTACAGGCGCGCGCCGATTATGCCCGCGGGTATGCCGAAAATGAGAATATCGAGGATGTTGTCCTGCGTGAGCCCGAGCCGGTCGCGCACACGCAGCGCGTATACGACCGCCAGCAGCAGCCCGAGCGCTATGATCATGCCGTAAAAATACAGCGGCGCCCCGAACACGTTCACCGAATCCGGCAGATCGAACCCCGCGTCCCCAAACATCGGGAACGAAATCTCGGCGCCCCTCAAGTCTTACTACCCCCAGTCGGTTTTACCATTGATATTGCCATGTTGTCCGGTTTGAGATTCGCGCGGACAAAAGCGGAGACGTCGTCCGGCGTGACGCCGTCGAGCACGTCCGCGGCGTCGAAGGCGTCGTAGCCCCGAAAGTGCCCGCTCGCGTAATTATAGCATATGCCGTCAAACGAGTTCAGTGAACGCAGGAGCCTGCCGTAGACGGCTTTCTTTATGCGCGCGAAAAGCTCGGGGTCGGGGCCGTTTTGCGCGAACGAGGCCGCCTCCGCCCTGAATTCCCCGAATACCGCGTCAGGGTCGCGGCTGTTCCCTCCCGCCATGGAGTAAGCCACTCCGGCCGACGACTCGAACGCGGCCTGAAAGTCGCCGTCCACAAGGCCGGACTCGTACAGGCGCATATAGAGGGGCGACGAGTGCCCCGCGAGGAGCTCGAGCGCAAGGGAGCCGACTATGCCGCGTCTTAAAAATCCGACGCCCTCGCGAGCCGTCTCCGCCTTCGCGCCGAGCAGGAATATCGTCTGGCTCACCGCCATAGACGATTCCGCGCGCGCGGAGATCGGCGCCATCGTCTCCTCCGGCCCGTAGTCGCGCTTCGGGCGCGCGCCGGACGGCGCTGTGACCACCTTGCCCGCCGCCGACAGTATCATCTCGGGCTCGACGTCGCCGGCGACGCAGAGGACCATGTTCGACGGGTTGTAAAACACGTTATGGCAGCTATAGAGCGTTTCCGGGGTGATCTCGGCGATGCTCTCGACCGTGCCGGCCACGGCGTCGCGTATGGGGTGCTTCTCAAACAGCGACTTCATCAACCCGTAATACACGGCGTAATCGGGGTCGTCCTCGGTCATCCGTATCTCCTGGCCGATTATCCCCTGCTCTTTTTGTACGCTCTCGCCGGTGAACCACGGCACGGACACAAAGCTCAGCAGTATCTCCAGATTTTCCTCGAATTTGTCAACGCTTTCAAAATGGTACGCCGTTATGTCCGACGACGTGAACGCGTTCGGGGAGGCGCCGTTTTCGGACAGCATATTCAGCGCGTTCCCGTCCTCCGTTTCGAACATCTTGTGCTCCAGAAAATGCGCTACGCCCTCCGGCGTGTCGATCCACCGCCCGTTGTACTCAAAACGCCTGTCAGCGCCTCCGTAATCGGTGGCAAAGAACGCGTAACGCTTGTTATACCCCCGCTTGGGTATCACGAATACCGGCAGCCCGTTCGCCAGCCTGCCGCTGTAGACCTGCTCGCGTATCTTATCATAGCTTTTAAGCTTCATGCGTATGCCCCCCTTGCTGATCCGGCTGATCGCCGAGCGGTTGCGGCTCCGCCGGAGCGCCGGTCAGACGGAACTCGGAATCGGCGCGTATGCCCGCCGCTATGGAGGCGACGGCTTCGCGAGTCACCAGCCCGGCAAGTCCGGCGAGTTCCTCCGGCGCGAACTTGATAGACGCGACGGCGTGGTCGAAATACAGCTCCTCAAGTCCGGCGGGCGTGTCCAGCGCCGACTTAACGGAGGTTATCACCGCTCGCTTCGCCGACAGCAGCTCCCAGTCGCTTATGTCGCCGGCGGCGACGGCGTCAAGCTGCGCGTATATCTCGCGCAGCGCCTCGTCGAATTTGTCGAAATCGACGCCGGAGGACACGGTCATCACGCCCTTGTGCTTCTCCACGGACGAGCTCGCGTAATAGCACAGCGACAGCCGCTCGCGCACGTTGAGAAACAGCTTCGAGGTGACGGAGCCGCCGAACACCGCGTTGAACACCGAGAGAGCGGGATAGTCCGGCGCCTTCATGCACTCCCCGAGCCGGAAGCCCACGGCCAGCTTGCCCTGCTGTACGTCGAGCGATTCCGCAAAGCGGCGCGGGCCGGGCGCCGGCGGTTCGAGTAGGACGTCCGCGCCGCGCGGGCGCTCGGCGCTCCGGCGCGGCAGGGGTGCGAGCGCCTCCGTCAGCGCGGACGCGACCCTGTCCGGCGAGGCCGCGCCGCAGTAGAATATCTCGATCTCCGCCGTGGATATTAGCTCCTGATACCGGCGTGTCAGCGCCTTTGCCGTTACGGCGCGCGCCGTGTTCTCGTCGCCCAACTTGTTAGCGCCGAACGCCTCTCCGGAGCACATATTCGACAGCAGCCTGTCGAGCGCGTACACCCGCTTGTCGTTTATGCCGGCGCGTATGTCGTTTATAAGGTTGACGCGCTCGCCGTCCACGTAGTCGTGCTGCAGCAGCCCTCCGCGCGTGCGCGGCATCAGAAGCAGCTCGCCGACAAGCGCGGCGGTCTTTTCCAGCACGTTCTCGCCCTTAGGCAGAAAGTCGTCGTCCACAAAGCTCGCGTAAAGGCCCACGCATTGCAGCTCGCCTTTTTTCCGGACTATGGGCTCCACGCGCGCGCCGTACAGTCCGTCGAGCGTGTCGGCGATAGCGCGCATATCCCCATGCGCCGCGCTGCCCCGCCGGAGCACTCTCGGTATCAAAGCCGTCGCCGCCGCCGTCCCGCGATCCAGCCCCGTTATGAGATTCACCGAGAGGCTCCCTGTCTTGAACTTCCCGGTACTGACGCAAGTCAACCCCACGCCCGTCGCCAGAACCCGTCTTGTCACATCATTCATTCGCACTCACCCCTTGATCACGTTTACCGCGATTATACTACACCCGGCGGGATTTGAAAATATAAATATGATTAAATTTATGTAAATTTTCCGCTCGAATTTACCTTGACACGCCGCGGCTCATGTGATAATCTGCAAACCGTAAACGCGGACAGGCGCCGGCGGCGCCCGCACGGGAGGTTTTATATAAAATGCTGGCTGATATAGATTTCGTTTTTCAGACAATAGTAGAGGCGGGTATAATGCTGCTCGAATTTGTCGGCGTCGCAATACTCGTCGTGACCGCTGTGCGGTGTGTGCTCAATCTGCTAAAGCGCGGTGTTTTTGTGCGTCTGCGCCTCGCCGAGGGCATCGCGCTCGCGCTCGAGTTCAAGCTGGGCGCGGAGGTGCTGCGCACGGTCATAGTGCGCGAGTGGGACGAGATGCTGATACTGGGCGCGGTCATTGCGTTGCGCGGCGCGCTGACGTTTCTTATCCACTGGGAGATCAAAAACGAGGAGTCGAGGCTCGGCGAGAACGGATCGCGCGCCAACGGCTCCGGTTCAAACGAAAAAAATGGGGGAGGGCAACAGTAATGGGTCACGGCAGGGAGATAAAAATTTTCAGCGGCAACGCGAACAAACCCCTCGCGGAGGCGATATGCCACGCCATCGGAACTCGGCTGGGCGGCTCGGACATCACGGCGTTCGCCAACGGGGAGACGTCGGTCTCGCTCTTCGAGACGGTGCGCGGCTTCGATGTCTTCATCATCCAGCCGACGTGTACGCCGGTAAACACGCACTTGATGGAACTGCTCATCATGATAGACGCCTGCAAGCGCGCGTCCGCCGGGCGGATAACGGCCGTCATACCGCACTTCGGCTACGCCAGACAGGACAGGAAGGCGAAGGCGCGCGACCCCATATCCGCCAAGCTCGTGGCAAACCTCATCACCGTCGCCGGGGCGGACAGGGTGCTGACTATGGATCTGCACGCGTCGCAGATACAGGGCTTTTTCGACATCCCCGTGGACAATCTGCTGGGCGCCCCGCTGTTCGCGGAGTATTACGCGAGGCAGTTCGGCGTGGATTCGGAGGACGTCATAGTGGTATCCCCCGACATCGGCTCGGTCACGCGCGCGCGCGCCTTCGCACAGAAGCTGGGGCTGGGGCTGGCAATCATCGATAAGCGCCGCGAGAAGGCAAACCAGTCGGAGGTCATGAACATTATCGGCGAGGTCCGCGGCAAGACCGTGATCATGATCGACGACATTCTGGACACCGCGGGCAGTCTCTGCGGCGCGGCAAAGGCGCTCGTCGAGACCGGCGGCGCCAGCGAGATATACGCCTGCGCGAGCCACGGCATCCTCTCCGGCCCGGCAATCGAGAGGATAGAAGACAGCTACATAAAGGAACTGAGACTTTTGGACACCATACCGTATCCGTCGCAGACGCCCAGCGACAAGATAAAGTATCTGCAATCCGCGCCGTTGTTCGCCGAGGCGATAAAGAGGATATATGAGGAAGTTTCAATTTCCACACTTTTCGGCTAAGCGCCCGGGCGCGCGCGGCGTATCCCGGATCGTCGTATTTCTCGGCAACCCGGGCGCGCGCTACGAAAACACGCGCCACAACGCGGGCTTCATGACGGCCGCGGAGGTCGAGAGGAAGACCGGCGCGCGCATAAACAAGCTGAAATTCCGCTCTCTCACGGCGACGGCCGAGCTCGGCGGGGAGCGCGTGCTGCTGCTCAAGCCGCAGACGTTTATGAATCTGTCCGGAGAGGCGGCGCGCGAGGCGATGAGCTTCTACAAGCTGCCGCTCGACCGCGTCATTGTGGTTTCGGACGACATAGCGCTCGGGCTCGGCGCGCTCCGCATTCGCCGTTCCGGCTCGTCCGGCGGACACAACGGGCTGCGCGACATCATAGCCAAGTGCGGCGGAGAGGAATTCACGCGCGTGCGCATAGGCGTGGGCGCCCCTCCGGACGCGGGCCGGGAAGTCATCGACTGGGTGCTGTCGCGATTTGACGGCGCGGATATGGCGGCGCTCGGCGAGACGCTGCCGCGCGCGGTTTCGGCGATCGAGATGATAATATCGTCCGGCGTCGATACTGCGATGAATACGTTCAACAGAGCTTGACAGGAGGCGCGGGATATGACAGATA
>JAISBX010000179.1 GCA_031265965.1 Oscillospiraceae bacterium
TGTGTTGACGAATCGGGACGGAGCGGATATAATGATCGAAGCATAAGCGTATTACTTATGCTTCAATTGTATTCGGAGGAGTAGCGCTATGAAGAAACTTGCGACAGACAGCGGCAGCCACTGTATGGCGTGCCTCGCGTGCGAGATGGCGTGTTCGGAGGCGTTCTACAAGGTGGCCGATCCTAGGCTGTCCTGCATCCGCATAGGCGAGAAGAACGGCAAGGCAAAGGCGTCGGTGTGCGTGCAGTGCGGCGCGTGTGCCAGAGCTTGCGCCGCCGGCGCCATTACACAGAACCCAAAAGGCGTATATATGGTAAACAAGCAAAAATGCGAGGGCTGCGGCAAGTGCGCGGAGGCGTGTCCGTTTAATGTCATGGTCTGGAGCCCGGAGCGCGGCGTTCCCGGCAAGTGTATCGCCTGCGGCATATGCGTAAAGGCGTGCCCGATGGAGCTGCTGTATATTAAAGAGACGGACGTGACAAAGGCCGGCTGAGTATCCCGTGAAGCGGGCCGGTCGTCTACGGCGTCTACTAAGCCTACGAGGAGGTTACAATATGTCCGGTTTTACCCTTACCATCAGCCGTGAGTACGGCAGCGGCGGCAGGCAGGTCGGCGAAAAGCTTGCGGAGGCGCTCAAGGTCAGCTTCTACGACAAGTCGATCATCAAAATGGCGGCCGAGAAGAGCGGGCTGTCCGCCGACTATATCGAGAAAAGCGAGGAGTCCATACCCAGCACGTTTCTTTTCAACCTCAAGAACTCTACGTTTTCCGGCTTCGATTCCATCTCGTTCTATGAGACTCCCACGAGCGACAAGATGTTTCTCGCGCAGTCGGCCGTGATAAAGGAGATGGCGGCAAGCGAGAGCTGCGTTATCGTGGGGCGCTGCGCCGACTATATACTGCGTGACGACCCGGGTTCCGTGCGCGTGTTCGTACACGCTAACACAGAGGACCGCATAAAGCGCGCCGTCGAGTCGTATGACCTCACGGACGAAAAAGCGCCCGCCGCAGTCAAGCGCATCGACAAGAACCGCGCAAATTACTACAAATACTACACCAACAGGCTGTGGGGCGATTACCGCAACTACGATCTGGCCGTAAACACGTCGTTTACGGGTATCGACGGCGCCGTAAAGGTCATAATAGCCATGCTCTCGGCGCGCGGCGTCATCTGATTTTCGCGGCCCTCGCGCTCAGCTTGCACAGCGCGAACATGACGGGCGCGGCCAGCACGGCTATCACGACAGTCGCGGCCGCGCCTGTCAGCGTAAACATCGTCAGCTCGAACAGCTCGTGGAACAGTATGCCTCCCGCCGCGAAGCCGACGCTCACGGCGATCACCAGCACGCGCCTGAGCGGATTGAGCGGCCGGCCTATCACGAAGAGCATCATGAACCCCACGACCGCGAGCAGCGTCGTCGCCATTGTCGAAAGCTCGTCAGGAATATTGAATATCTCGCAGGCCTTCATCGCCGCCAGCACCGCGAGCAGGCTCGTCAGCCCGGCGGGCATTGCCTTTATGATCACGTTGACGAGAAAACGCCCCCGAACGAGGCCCGTGTTCGGTTCAAGCGCGAGCACGAACGACGGGACGCCGATAAACATCATATTGAAAAGCGAGAGCTGCGAGGGCGCTATCGGATAGGTGAGCGTCAGTATGAGCGCCATCGCCGCCAGCGTGAACGAGAAAATATTTTTCGCCAGAAACAGCGAGGCCGAGCGCTCTATGTTGTTGATGACGCGCCTCCCCTCCATTACGACGGACGGCATCGCCGAGAAGTCCGAATCGAGCAGAACGAGGTGCGCGACGTGGCATGCGACGTCGCTTCCGGACGCCATAGCGACGCCGCAGTCCGCCTCCTTCAAGGCGAGCACATCGTTCACTCCGTCGCCCGTCATCGCGACAGTGTGACCGGCGTTTTTCAGCGCGCGCACGAGCTTGCGTTTCTGCTCGGGGGTGACGCGGCCGAAAACCGTGTATTCCTCTACGGCGCGCCTGATCTTGCGCTCGGTGTTAAGAGTGGACGCGTCCACATACCGCTGCGCCCCGCGTATGCCCGCCTCTTCCGCGATGCGCGAGACGGTAATGGGATTGTCGCCGGATATTACCTTGATATCGACGCCCTGATTCGCGAAAAATTTGAACGCCTTGGGCGCCTGCGGCCTGACGTTGTTCGTCAGCAGTATCAGCGCGAGCGGCATCACGTCCGCGTCTATGCCCTTTTTGGATATGTCGCCGTCGTAGAGCGCGAGCAGCAGCACGCGGTAGCCGGCCGCCGAACGGGACTCTATGGCGTCCCTGTAGTCGTCGTAACGCCGCGTCAGTATCTTCTCGGGCGCGCCGAGCAGGAACGCCTCGCCCTCTCCGAACGATACGCCGCCGTACTTTACAGAGGACGAGAAGGGCATAACGCGCGCGGCGCGGCGCCTCGGCTTGCCGTCGAAAAAGTTTCTGAGCGCCGTCATGGTCTCGTTGTCCGCGTTCATGCAGCCCATGTAGTCCGCCATGATCATGTCTATGTCGGCGCGGTTGAACCTGTCCTCGCACAGCAGGACGACGTCGTGCGCCGTCATAGCGTTTTCCGTTATAGTGCCCGTCTTGTCCACGCACAGCACATCCACGCGCGCCAGCGTCTCGATACAGCGCATCTCGTGTACGAGCGTGCGCTTTTTCGCGAGCCTCATTATACTGACCGTCAGCGCGACGGACACTAGCAGGTACAGCCCCTCCGGTATCATGCCCGTCAGCGCCGCCACCGACGACAGCACGCCATCCTCGGCGGGGCGCCCCAGCACGCGCGTCTGCTGATAGTAGAGTATAATGCCGAACGGTATGACGATAAAGCCGATTATCTGCACAAGTCTGGACAGCGAGTGCATCATGCCGGAACGGCGCCTGCCCGCGCTTTTCCTCGCCTCGAGCGTCAACTGCGACACGAACGAATCGCGCCCCACCCGGTCGAGCCGCGCCCGGCACTCGCCGGACACCACAAAGCTGCCCGACAGCAGCTTGTCCCCCGGTATCTTCGTTATCTCGTCCGCTTCGCCGGTGACGAGCGACTCGTTCGCCTGACATTCGCCCGACAGGACTATAGCGTCCGCGTATATCTGGTTGCCCGCGGAAAACACCGCCACGTCGTCCAGCACCGTCTCCGTGTGCGGCACCGAGACGCTCTGCCCGTCGCGTATGACAACGGCCTGCGGCGCCGCCACGAACGTCAGCGCGGACAGCGTGTGCTTCGCGCGCAGCTCCTGCACTATGCCTATGGCGCAGTTTATCAGCACGACGGGCATGAACGTGAGGTGCTTGTACTCGCCCACGGCGATGACGCAGAGCATAAGAAGTATGAATATCAGATTAAAATACGTAAAGACATTGTCGCATATGATCCGCAGGGCGGTCTTTTCGGGAGGGTCGGGGCTGACGTTCGCGTAGCCGTTCGCCATGCGCTCGGCGGCCTGCGCGCGCGTCAAGCCGGCGTCGGCCCGAGAGTCCACGCGTGAGAGCACCTTGTGCAGCCTTATCGCCTCTGTACGCATATAATTCCCCCTCGTCGCCGTCGCCGCGGATCGGGCTTTCTCAGTCGAAGAAAGCGTTTACATATTGCCGGTAGTCGAGGTATTCGGCGCGGGTCACGGCGCGCAGACGGCCCTTGAACACGGAGAACGCCTCGCCGGGCCCGCGGAGCTCCTGCCAGAGCGTGTCGCGCGACGCCCGCCCGTCACAGAGCGCTATGAGCCCCGCCAGCGCCGTGCCCGTGTTTACGGGCGCGTCAACGGTCACCGCCGCCGTGAGCGCGTCCCCGCCGTCCGCGTCCCAATACTCAAAGACGGTCTCCATCTCCGGGGATATTATCAGGACCCTGTCGGATACGCCCAGCGTTTCGGCGGCGCGCGCGACGCTTAACCCGAATTCGTCCGAAACGCACGGGATAAGCCAGCGGTCGACGCCCCGATATGTAATTATCGCCATATAAACGGCGTTATATGCGGCTTCCTGCGTCATGCCCCCGTCTGACGGGAGCGAGGCGTATATTATATTGCCGGCGAGCTCGGGATATAGCTCCGTCACACGGAGCGCCGAGCCGCCGCCCATGGAGGCGAGCTTTGGGTCGCCGTCCCATCCGGTCGCGATAAAGCCCGTCTTTTCGGGAGCGTATTCGTCGCCCCACGTATTGCGCGCGTGCGTGTTGAGCCAGTCGGTCATGAAGCGTCCCGCGAACGTCATGTCGAGTTCCACACATGGGGCGAGCACCTCTCCGGACGCTCCGCGCGGCGCGTTGAACACGTATACGTGGGGTATATCAAGCTCGTTGCAGTAATTGTTTGTGGCCGCCAAGTCGTCCCCGGACGCGGATATTATCAGGCCGTCGACGTCCATTTCCGTCAGGGCGCCGAGCTTGTCCGCGACAGTCCCGTAGTCCCCGCCGAACAGCGTCTCCGTGAGAGTGAAATTCATCGTGCCGCCGAATCTGCTCATCATGGCGAAATACGCGGAGTCCAAGGGGGACGCGCCCTCGTGCAGGAACGAAAACAGATATGTCTCCCGCTTGCCGTGCGCGGCGCCGTCGTCTATATTCCCGACAGCCGCCGATACCGGAGACGGATCGCCCGCGCTTTGCGCCCGTCCGCCGTTCGGCGGAGACGACGTATCGCCGGAGCCGTCCCCGCAGGCCGTGAGCGACAGAGCAAGCGAAAGCACGGCAGCGATGGCAATTTTACCCATAATTTTCCAATTCCTCGCTATACCGCTATGATTATTATCTCCCCGTCCTTGGCGGAGAGACCGATCCGCGTTATCTTGCGCGAGTAGCCAGAGATCAGCTCGCGCGCCACGGTATCCTCGACCTCCTTTTGCACGGTGCGCCTGAGATTGCGCGCCCCGTATTTTTCGGAGAAGGATTTGTCTGAGATCAGCTCCAGCAGGCTCTCGTCGTAGCGGAGCTCGATGCCCTTTTCCGCCATCGAGTCGCGCAGCTCGTCGAGCATGATAGCGGCGATTTTCTTGAAATTCTCCGCCGTGAGCTTGTTGAAGTACACGATCTCGTCGACGCGGTTGATGAACTCAGGGCGCAGGAAATCGTTGAGCGCCTTTTCGGCCTTGACCTTGTCCTGCTCGTTTCTGGTGCGGTTGAAGCCGACGGAGCCGTCTTTTCGGTCGCTGCCGGCGTTTGTTGTCATGATTATCACGGTGTTCTCGAAGTTGACCGTGCGCCCGTGGGAGTCCGTAAGCCTGCCGTCGTCGAGTATCTGGAGAAGGATGTTCATCACGTCGGGGTGCGCCTTTTCTATCTCGTCGAATAGTATGACGCTGTACGGCTTACGCCTGATCTTCTCCGTGAGCTGTCCGGCCTCGTCGTAGCCGACGTATCCGGGGGGCGAGCCTATGATGCGGGATACCGTGTGCCGCTCCATGAACTCGGACATGTCCAGCCGTATGAGCGATTCCGGCGTGTCGAACATGTCCTCCGCCAGCCTCTTGACGAGCTCCGTCTTGCCGACGCCGGTTGAGCCTATGAAGATAAAGGACACGGGCTTGCGCTTGGCGGCTATGCCGACGCGGTTGCGCCTTATGGCGGCGCACACGGCGTCAACGGCCTCGTCCTGCCCGACGACGTGCGCTTTGAGCCTGCTGTCGAGCTCGTTTAAGTGCCTGTACTCGTCCTCTTTTATGCTGCTGGCGGGTATTTTCGTCCACATCTCGATGACGCGCGCCAGATTGTCGAGCGAGAGCACGGGCAGCCCCTCGTTCTCGAGCGAATTCAGCTCGTCGGAGATCTGTATGTCGCGGCTGCGTATAGCCGCGAGTCTGGCAAAGTCGCTGCCTGTGGGCGTCGCCAGAAGGCGCTCGCGCTCGTGGCTCAGGTCCGTGCGCTCACGGCGTATCTGGCCTATGCGCGCCAGTGTCGCGCTGCGCAGGTTGAGGTCGGAGCACGCCTCGTCGATGAGGTCTATGGCCTTGTCCGGAAGGTATCTGTCGGTTATGTATCTCTCCGACAGTATGACGGCCTGCCGCGCCGTCTCGTCCGGTATGTCGACCTCGTGGTATTCTTCATAATAGTGCTTAATTCCCAGTATTATTTCTACGGCGTCCGCGATAGACGGCTCGTTGACTATTACCGGCTGGAACCGGCGCTCCAGAGCGGCGTCCCTCTCTATGAAGCGCCTGTACTCGGAGAACGTAGTGGCGCCTATTATCTGGATCTCGCCGCGGGATAGGGCGGGCTTTAGGATGTTCGCGGCGTTCATGGAGCCGTCGGAGTCGCCCGCGCCGACTATGCTGTGGACCTCGTCTATAACGAGTATTATGTTGCCGGACGACTGCGCCTCCTCTACGAGGTTTTTCATGCGGCTCTCAAACTGTCCGCGGAACTGCGTGCCGGCCACGAGCGCCGTGAGATCAAGAAGGTACACCTCCTTGTCGGTGAGCTTGAACGGGACGGAGCCGTCCGCTATGCGCTGCGCCAGACCCTCGGCTATGGCGGTCTTTCCGACGCCCGGCTCGCCTATGAGGCAGGGGTTGTTCTTCTGCCGGCGGTTGAGTATCTGTATCACGCGCTCCGTCTCGGTGTCGCGCCCGACCATCCTGTCAAGCCGGCCGTCGCGCGCGCGCTGCGTCAGCGACTGGCAGTAGCTCTCGAGGTACTTCTTCTTCTTTCCGCCAGAACCGCCGTCCCGGTCGCGCCCCGGCTGCCTCGGCGGGAAATCGCCGTGCGGGAACTGGTCCGCCGGCCCGCCGAACATCCTGTCGAGAAACGGGAAGGTGGCGGTCTTGCTTTCGGGGTCGTTCATCTCGTCGTAATCGCCGAAGCCCATCATCTCCTCGGCGGCGGTGTCGATCTCCTCGTCCGTCAGCCCCATGCGGCTGATCATATCCTCTACGGGCTTGATTTTGAGATCGCGCGCGCATTTGAGGCATATACCCTCGTTTGACGTTCTGCCGTTTTCGATCTTTGTGATGAAAATGACCGCCGCGTTTCTCCGGCACCTTGAGCACAGTTGTGGTTGCATATCTAATGATCATTCCTTTCGCTTTGGCGCTCCGGCTGCTGCGGAGGCGCCCGGTGGTGATTCAGCCGTCGGCCGTGTGGCGGCCGCCCTTCATTGCGGCGGAAAATGTGACGATGTAGCTCCCGAGCGCCATCAGCATGAGGCCGAGGGCCGCGGAGATCATCGCGGCGGCCGCGGTGTCCCCTATACGGCCTCTGAACAGCATGAGCGTAACGCACACGAGGAAAAACACGACTGTCGAGGCCTTGCCCAGAATATTCGAGGGCGGGATCTTACCGCCGGCGCGTCTGTGCAGGATAAACCCGCCCACCGCCATGAGCATCTCCTTGGCGGCGGCGATCAGCACCGCCCAGACGGGTATCAGTCCGTCCACGGTTATACACGTGAGGACCGCTATGTTCATCAGCTTGTCTCCCAGCGGATCGAGGAGCTTCCCGAGTTCCGTGGTCAGTTTGTACCTTCTCGCGAGAAAGCCGTCGAGGAAATCGGTGAACGAGGCGAAAGCGTAGACGGTTATCGCGTATTTCTTTACTGCGCCGTCGGCGCCTGTGTCCGTGAAATACGCCAGTACAAACAGCGGTACGAGGCATATTCGCAGCGCGGACAGCAGATTGGGAAGCATTTTCACCAATTATACTCCTTATTGAATGAATAGTATAGAGCGGTCATATTCCGAGGATATTCGCGAGCGGGTTCGTGTTGATGAGATATTTCAGGAGCGTCGTCTTGTCGATTATCGACGGGGCGACAAGTCCCACATACCGCACGACCGCCGCGATGGCGTAAACAATAACGGCGCCCTTGGCGAGTCCGAAGACCAGGCCGACGATCGAATCTAAAAACTCAAGTCCCGGCAGCTTGAACACGAGATTGAGGACATTTCCGATAACGGTGAACGCGATGGATATGAGCAGGAACACTATGCCGAACACGGCGATGTACGCGAGCGCAGAGCACAGCTTGTCGGATATTATGTCGGACAGGCTGGAGCCGGACTCGTATTCCCCGCCCGCTATCTTGTCCGATATCAGCCCCGCGGGCGCCTCCGGCAATCCGATATTTCTGAGCGTTACGTAACAGGCCTCGCGCAGGTCTGAGCTGTTCGTTCCGTCCGGGGACAGCAGTCCGGCGACGTTGTCCCAGTCGTCCCAGTCGCTCGCCTCCACTCTGTCCGCGTCGTCGGCGGTCTCGTCGTCGTCGCTCATGAGCGACGACAGCGTGGTGTCCACAATGCCGCCTACGAACGGCCTGAGCATCGCGGATACCTCGCTCGAATACGTCGATGCCACGAGGTTCGCGCCGAATATTGCCGCTATGAGCGCGAGCGTCCCGCACACGCCGCGAATGATCCCGCTCTTGTAACCGCGCCACATGCAGTAAACCGGCGCCGCGATGAGCAGCGCGTCTATCGCGATATACAATCTGTCAGTCCCCCTCCTCGGGCCGCGCGTCCTTGACGACTCGCGCGACTCCCCGTCCTATGGCCAGCGCGGCGCCGTCCGCCCGCGCAATCACACTTTCAATATCGGCCGCGTCGTCGAACTCCGATCTCAGCTCGAGCGCCGGGCCGTACAGCGACAGTCCGTCCCGCCACAAAACCGCCGTGTTCCCTCCGTTTACGGAGAGCGACAGGCATCGGCTGCCGGAGCCTGTCGAGCCGAGCTGCGCGCCGGAGGCGTCGTACGTCACGAGCGCGCCCGAGTCTCCCACTCCGTAGTCCAGCAGCAGGAGCGCCGCGGATCCGTCGTCGCCGATAGCCCAGCCGCCGAGGTGCTTATCGGAGTAATCGAGTATGGTTTTGCCGTTTCCGGCGCCGTCAAACGACATGAACGAGTTCTCGGCGACGGCGGCGA
>JAISBX010000096.1 GCA_031265965.1 Oscillospiraceae bacterium
GTGATGAATACTATCTTGTCCTTAAAATCCTTCATGCTACGCTCCCCTTTTGTTATGTGATGATGTAATGCCGATAACCACTTGCGTGTATTATACCGCCGCCCGGTAAAAAATGCAAACGCAAATTTTCAACTATCCTCTTGAACTGCGCGCGCCGATATGATAGACTCTTTACCGTTGAAAGGGGGCACGGTATGCCTATTAAGATCGCGGACTCGCTTCCCGCGCGTGATATTCTTGAGAATGAAAACATATTCGTAATGACTGAGGGGCACGCCGTACATCAGGACATTCGCCCGCTCCGGATTTTGATACTCAATCTGATGCCGACGAAGATCGTCACCGAGACGCAGCTCTTGCGCAAGCTGTCGAATACGCCGCTCCAGATCGAGGTCGGGTTCCTCCAGACGGTCAGCCACAAGTTCAAAAACGTCGACGCCAAGCATCTCGACTCGTTCTACACGACGTTCTCGGACGTACGGGACGGCTACTACGACGGCATGATAATCACCGGCGCGCCCGTGGAAAACCTCGAATTCGAGAGCGTCGATTACTGGTCCGAGCTGTGCGACATCATGGACTGGAGCTCACATAACGTGTTCTCGACGCTCCACATATGCTGGGGCGCGCAGGCGGGGCTGTATTACCACTACGGGATCAAAAAACTCCCGCTCAAAACAAAGCTGTCGGGCGTCTTCGAGCACAGGACGCTCAAGCCAAAGTCGCCCTTCTTCCGCGGCTTCGACGACACGTTCATGATGCCGCACTCGCGCTACACGTTCGTAACGCAGGAGGACGTCCTCGCGGCGCCGGAGCTGGAGCTGCTCGCCGTCTCGGACGAGGCCGGGGTCTTCGCCGTCAAGTCGTCGGACAACAGGCGCTTCTTTATAACGGGGCACCCCGAGTACGACGCCGACACGCTCGCGCTCGAGTATTTCCGCGACGTGGACAGCGGCGTCGCCGCCGAGGTGCCCAAGCACTACTTCCCGAACGACGACCCCGCGAACGCCCCCATCGTCTCATGGCGCGCGCACGCCCAGCTCCTGTACACGAACTGGCTCAATTATTACGTGTACCAAGCGACGCCCTACAACATAGAGCAGATCGGCGCGGTCGGTCAGACGCCGTACGCCGACGATTGGCAGATATGACCCTGCGCAGGGCGCGGAACTTTTTGCGCGCTCAAACGTCTATACTTATTGTATATAGATGCGAAAGGAATGGTCACAGCTATGTCTGAAATACTGGTCCCGGAGGACGCCGGCGCCGCCCCTCCCCTTCCGCCGCTCCCTCCATCCCCGCGTCCGCCCGGAGGAGAGGGCGTCAAGGCAAAGCGGAAAAAGAAAAAGAAAAAGCGGATCATCAAGGCGGTGATCGCCATTGTGGTAACGCTCGCGGTCCTGGGCGGTGCGTCCCTCGGGTTATATGAGCTGCTGCGCGAGCGTGAGCCCGAGACGTCGATCCTCACGGATTTCGTGTCGCGGGGCTCCATCCAGAGCATGGTCACCGGCAGCGGCCTGACGCGCGCCAAGGACTCCGAGTCCATAGTCCTGCCGCTGGGCGGGACCGTCGGGACGGTGTTCGTGCAGGAGGGCGACCTCGTGACGGAGGGCGACCCGCTGTACACCATAGACAGCACCGACGCGAAAAAAGCGGCCGACGACGCGGAAAAAGACGCCGAGGCCGCCCAAAAAACCGCGAACGACATACAAAAACAGATCGACGACCTGCTCGGGCAGTACGTCGATTTGACCGTCACCGCGCCGTACTCCGGCATAATGCTCGATACGGCCCGCCTGCGCGAGGGCGACAGCGTCTCGGCGGGCACGAAGATCGCCACGCTCGTCGACGAGAGCGTCATGCTGCTTACGCTGTACATCAGCTACGCGTACGAGGGCGAGATCGCGGTGGGGCAGCCGGTGTCCGTATCGATCCCGTCGCACATGAGCGAGATACCCGGCCGCGTGCGCGAGGTGAACTACATAAGGCGCGTGACGCCGGAGGGAGCGGCGCTGTTTCAGGCCGTTATCGAGATGGATAATCCGGGCGCGCTGACGGCCGACATGGCCGCCTCCGCCACGCTTGAAACGCCGTCCGGCGACAGCGTGCTCCCTTACGAGAGCGGTGTGCTCGAGTTCTCGCGCGTCACGGACATCGTCGCCAAGGCCTCCGGAGAGGTCATAAGCCACTCGCTGATGGATTACGCGAGCGCCGCCGAGGGACAAACCCTGCTGCTGCTCGATTCCGACGTGAACGACGCGCAGATCGAGTCGCTGCGCCGTCAGCTAGAGACGCAGCAAACGCAGGTCGCCGCCGCCACGGAGGCCGCCGCCAAGGCCCGCGCGAATTTGGACGACCTCAACGCGTTCGCCCCTATGAGCGGCACGGTGCTCACGTGCTCCCTCAAGCCCGGCGAGACCGTCGAGCCGGGACGCGCCGCGCTTACTATCGCGAACACGACCGTCATGCTCGTGGAGGCGCGCATCGACGAGATGAACGTGCAGTACGTAAAGACGGATATGTTCTGCGATATAACCCAGTGGGGGCGCAACGGGCAGGAGATGTTCGGAGGCGTAGTGGAGTCCGTCAGCCTCGAGGGCAAGAACGAGAACGGGTACTCTTACTTCCCCGCCACGATACGCGTCGACAACATGGACGGCAGGCTCCTGTCGAACATGTACGTTGACTACAGCTTTGTCGCCTCCCAGTCCGACGACTGTCTCACCGCGCCTATCCAAGCGATAAAGTACACGGAGAGCGGCTCGTGCATGTTCGTAAAAGCGGACGGGGCGCCGGACAACGCGCTGGACGCCGAACAGCTCGGCCTCGACGTCCCCGAGGGCTTCTACGCCGTCCCCGTTACAGTCGGCCTGTCCGCGAACTCCATGGCCGAGATCCTCGACGGCGTCGAAGAGGGCGCCGAGGTGTTCACCCAATACATGACAAACAGCGGCAGCTCATACGACGGCATGGGCGGCATACGGATAGGATAACGGAGTTTGCCATGCTGATTGAGCTTGATGACGTATATAAGATATATAATGAAGAGCTGGAGAACGAGGTGCGCGCTTTGAATGGCGTGTCGCTTAAGATAGACAGCGGCGAGTTCGTCGGTATTGTCGGGACCTCCGGCTCGGGCAAATCGACGCTCATGAATATTTTGGGCTGCCTCGATCTGCCTACCTACGGCGAATACTACCTCCAAGGCGAGCCCGTGAGCGAGCTCTCGGACAGGAAGCTCTCGCGCGTGCGCAGCCGCGAGGTCGGATTCATATTTCAGGGCTTCAACCTCGTGGAGGCGCTGTCGGCGCAGGAGAACGTCGAATTGCCGCTCGTGTATCAGGGCGTCGGCGCGTGGCGCAGGCGCGAGCTCGCGGAGGAGGCGCTCGAGCGCGTGGGGCTGCTCGACAGGGCGCGGCACAAACCCTCGGAGATGTCCGGCGGGCAGCAGCAGCGCGTCGCGATAGCGCGAGCCATATCCACGAATCCGCCGATAATCATGGCCGACGAGCCCACGGGCGCGCTCGACTCCAAGACGGGCGCGGCCGTGCTCGACATTCTGCGCTCCATACATCTGGGCGGCGCCACGGTTCTGCTCATAACGCACAACAACGACATCGCCGCGCAAACGGAGCGCCTGATACGCATATCGGACGGCGTTATAGTCGAGGACAAGGTTCGGGAGGTCATATTGTGAGCATACGTCAAGGCTTCAAGATGGCGATCAAGTCGATACTGTCGAATAAGGCGCGCACGGTGCTCACGATGCTCGGCATCATCATCGGCATAGCCGCCGTTATGACTATCGTCGCCGTCGTTCAGGGCTCGAACAAGCAGACGATGGAGTATTACGAGAGCCAGGGCACAAACAAGATCGACGTGTACGCCTACCAGTGGAACGGAAAGGACGTGAGCCAAAGGCTGTACGACTACTGCCTGAGCCTGAACGAGCTGGTGTCCGGCGTGACGCCCAACCTTTACTACTATGGCGGTAGCAGCAGCTTGAAATACAAGGCCGTCGACTGCGCCAACAACCCCGATTACGGTATGCCGCAGATAATGCTCGGCAGCGACCAATATTCGCTGTGCAACAACTTCACCATAGCCGAGGGGCGCGACCTGTCGTACTTGGATATCAAGACGTACAATCAGGTCGTCGTTCTGGGGGCGGAGGTAAAAAACTATTTGTTCCAGTACCAAAACCCGATAGGACAGCGCGTTACGCTCGGCGCCAACTCGTTCGAGGTCATAGGCGTATACAAGGCGAAGGATCCGGGTCGCTCACAGGGCTGGAGCATGGACAATATGGCGGTCGTGCCGTACACGCTCAACAGGCTGCTCAACAGCGGCAACGCGACGATAGACAGCTTCGTGGTGAAGGCGAAAACAAAGTCCGCCACAACGGAGGCGATAACGCGCCTCACGGGCTTCCTGTCCGGCGAGATCGACCCCAACATGGGCTATTTCAACGTGTATTCGCAAAACGAGTGGATGGAGTCGAGCGACAGCCAGACGAAGATGTACAGCTATGTGGGCGGCGGCGTCGCGGGAATATCGCTCCTCGTGGGCGGCATAGGGATCATGAACATCATGCTCGTCACCGTGAGGGAGCGCACGCGCGAGATAGGCATACGCCGCGCCATAGGCGGCTCGCGGCGCACGATCCTGACGCAGTTCCTGCTCGAGGCGGCCGTGGTGTGCGGCGT
>JAISBX010000159.1 GCA_031265965.1 Oscillospiraceae bacterium
TTGCGCCTCCGTGAGCGTCCATCTGTCGCGATTTTTCAGCAGCGTCATGTCCGAGAACACGAGCGGCTGCGCGTACGGCGCCAGCTTGCTGTTTTTCCTCTTCGCGCCGCGCGCCGACACCGTTAGCTTGCCCTCGTCGGACGTGAGCACGGTCAATATCTTTCCCGAGTCCCTGTATTCGGCCTCGCGCAGCACGAGACCTTTTGTATTTATAAACATAGGCGTCCCGTCCCGTCAGCTCTCGGCCCTCATCCTCCGCTCCTGCGCGGGAGCGGCCGTTTTCGCCGTAGACATCGAAGCCGATACTGGCGTCAGCGCCGACGCGGCGCCCGCGCCCACGGCGTTCGTAAAATATTTATAAACGAGATAATACCCGATATCTCCGGTCTCCTCAAACATCCGCCATACGTCCGTCCGCGTCATCATGCTGCCACCTCCGGCGCCAAAAATCCGGGACTCGCGCGCCCGCAGTCGCGGCGCCGTCCTCATTGGCACAAGGGTATTTTACATCACACGCGGGCAAAATATCAACGGAAAGTTTTGTCGAATTTGGATGTCAAGCAAATTTATTCCGCCAGTCCTCTTTTACGCGCACCCATGTTTGCAGGAAAACCTTGGCGCCCATGAAGCGCTCGATGTCCGCGCGAGCGAGCTCTCCGATTTTTTTCAGCGTCGCGCCGTTTTTACCAATTATTATGCCCTTGTGGCTCGCTTTTTCGCAGTAGACGGTGGCGTCAACGTCGATTATGCCGCTTTCGCGTTCCGAGAATTTTGTTATTTCGACCGCCGTGCCGTGCGGGACCTCGCGGTCAAGGCACAGCAGCAGCTTCTCTCGCACAAGCTCCGACACTATAGCGGCGTCCGGCTGATCCGTCGCCATTCCCTCCGGAAACAGCTTCGGCCCGTCCGCGGCGTACCCCTCAAATATATCCAGCAGGACGTCCAGACCGTCGCCGTATTTGGCGGAGATCGGGATTATCGAGTCGAATTTATACTCCCCGGAATATACGGACATGACCTCCAGAAGCGAATCCTTTTTCACCGTGTCGATCTTATTTATAATGAGGAGCGCCGGGACGCCGAACGCGGCGATGTGTTCTAACAGCAGGCGCTCCTGCGTGCCGACGTTCGCGATGGGCTCAACGATAAGCGCCGCGGCGTCCGCCCCGTCCAGGCTCCGGCGCGCGGCGTCCACCATCCTGTCCCCCAGGCGCGTCCGCGGTTTGTGGAAGCCCGGCGTGTCGGAGAGCACGAGCTGAACGTCCCCCCTGTTGACGACGCCGAATATGCGCTCGCGCGTCGTCTGGGGCTTGTCCGTGACTATCGCGACCTTCTCGCCCGTCAGGGCGTTCACAAGCGTGGATTTCCCGGTATTGGGCCGTCCGGCCAACGTTATCATTGCGGTCTTCGTGTTCAAATGAAATCTCCCATCTTTTCAGGCTCCGCCCATTTGCCTCATGATCTCCTTTTCCCTCGCGCGCATGAGGCGTTTTTCGGCGCCCTCGTCCGTGTGGTCGTAACCGAGCAGGTGCAGGACGGAATGTACCGTCAGATACGCCGTCTCGCGGCCCGCCGTGTGTCCCAGCTCGGCGGCCTGCGCGTCCACGCGTTCCGCCGACAGGACTATGTCGCCCAATATAAAGGCGCCTTCGTTCGCGTCAAGCGCCGGAGCCGGAGCCGTGAACGCCCCGGGCTTGAGCTCGTACTGCGGAAACGAGAGCACGTCCGTGACCGAATCCACGTTCCGGTACTTGCGGTTGAGCCTTTGTATGCCCGCGTCGTTTGTAATGAGCACGGAGATCTCGCACGGCGCGTCCACCTTCTCGCATTGCAGCGCGGCGTACGCGGCGCGCCGGATTACGGAGATGTCGAGACGCGTGAGGCAATCGGAGGCGTGCCGGCAATATACCCTGTGCCTCATCGTTTGCGCCCCTTGTTGCCGCCCTGCCGCGCCTGTTTTTCTCCGCGCGGGCGCTGTCCTGTCTGCGCCGCCTGTCCGCGCCTTGCGTCCGCCCCTCCCTCGCCGCGTTCGTACGCCTCGATGATCCTCTGCACGAGCGCGTGACGCACGACATCCGCTCCCGTAAGGCGGCAGATCGCCACGTCGTCCACGCCCTCTAATACGCGCATAGCGTCCTTGACGCCGCTGACCTTGTCCGGAGGGAGATCGATCTGCGTTATGTCGCCGGTTATGACCATTTTGGAGCCGAAGCCCAGACGCGTCAGGAACATTTTCATCTGCTCTCGCGACGTGTTCTGCGCCTCATCGAGGATTATGAACGAGTCGTCCAGCGTCCGGCCACGCATATACGCCAGCGGCGCAATCTCTATCGCCCCGCGTTCCAGATACTTGTTGTACGTCTCCGCGCCGAACATGTCAAACAGCGCGTCGTACAGCGGGCGCAGATACGGATCCACCTTGCTCTGCATGTCTCCGGGCAAAAATCCCAGCCGCTCGCCGGCCTCAACGGCGGGGCGCGTGAGGATTATCCTGTTTACGGATTTTTCGCGAAACGCCGCGACGGCCGCCGCCACCGCCAGATACGTCTTGCCCGTTCCCGCCGGGCCTATGCCAAGCGTGACGGTGTGCGACTTTATTGCGCCGACGTAATCCTTCTGCCCGAGCGTCTTCGCCTTGACGGGCTTGCCCTTGGTGGTGATGCAGATAACGTCGCTGAGCAGCTTGCCTATCTCGTCGCCGCGACCGTCCTTGACGAGTCCCAGCACGTACCGTACGCTGTGCGAGTCGATGCTCTCGCCCTTTGACGCCAGCGCGAGGAGCCCGTCGACCGCTTTTTCCGCGCGCGCCACCTCCTCCTCGCCGCCCGTCAGATTCAGCTCGGAATTTCTATCGGTGATCTTTACGTTCAACTCGCTCTCTATGAGCCGCAAATTTTCGTCGAACGAGCCGAATACGCTGACGACGCTCTCCAGCCTGTCCACATTTATTGTTTTTTCCATTATGTTAAAATAGGCACCTCTCCGGAACGATACTGTCTCAGGACTGCCCCGGCGTCTCCGTCCGCTCCGGCTCGGCCATGGGCCGCCGGACGGCTATCTGCTCGACGCACTCGGCTCTCATCGTCATGACTGACACGCCGTCCGCCTCGGAGGTCTCGAATACCGCGGCGCGTATTTCGCCGTCCCCCACGAGTACGTCCAGCCGGCTCATGAGCGCTTTCCTCAACGTCTCCTCCGTGTCCGCCGCCATGTCCGCATCCTGCGGCAGCGTGTACTCCTCGTACCGCTCCGTGACGATCGTGACCGGAAGAACTCCGCCGAGCGGCAGCCTCAGCTTGCGTTCCGTGACGATTTTATCATAGTTGGGCCATAAAATTCCACTGTTAACAGATAATTTAATTTTTCCGCCCGCCAACACGGCGTAGCGCCTGTATTTTACGTTGCCCGTGTACCGCTTCGCGTACATGTCCGGCAGCCGCGCGGTCAGCTCGTACCACGTTCTGGCCCACACCTCGGCGCGCGCGGAGGCTGTTCCACCGCGCGCCGCGCCGGACACGAGCACGTCCCCGGCGGTAACTGTGTCGCCGACGGAGCGCGCGGGTTCTCCGGCCAGCACGCTCATTTTGACGATCAGCCCGCCCTTTGAGGCGCACACCGACGCGGGCGCGCGCGTGTCCGTGAGCTCCGGCCTATCGACGCGTTCGCGCACCAGCACGTCGGCGTGGCTGCCGCTTATGTTCACGGCGAACCACTGAAGCTGCGGGAGCTCGAGTATGATCTTGTCCGAGAGCTCCTCTGACACCACCGACGGCACGAACGTCCCGTATCCGAACCCCAGCTCGCGAAGCGCGCCAAGAATAGCGCGCGCCGGCGTCCGCTCGTTGCCGTACACGTCGATCTCCCACACAAACAGCGAGGACACCCGCAGCGCCAGAAACACGGCGGCGAGCATTGCGACGGGCGGCCACCGTCTGCGCAGTATGCGCAAAAGCGCCGGCGCGCCCGAGCCTCGTCCGGCCGTCACGCTGAAATCTCCAGCGCGCGAGAGAGCCCGCAGTCTGCGGCAGTCGCGCGCGCTGACAGAGGCTGTGAACGATATTGCCGAATTGCGTATTACATCGCGGAACACTATTCCGCGTCCCGCGCATTCGTTTAGCAGCCGCTCCGGGTACGTACACTCGACCCCGACGTTCACGCTGCCCCGCAGCCGTTCCGACGCGCTCGGCGGCACGCTGTCACCTCCTCACAAATTCTATCCTCTCCAGCTCTCCCTCTATGAGCAGCTCTTCCCCGTTCATCGCAGCGAGGGACATCCCGCGTCCCAAAAAACGTATTGTCCCGCCGCCCGATGCGACCGCGACAAGCCCTTCGTCGTACTCCGTTACGCCGCCGTGTCTGTCTATGTGTACCCTTCTGTCTCCCGTTACGGTCAGCCTTGACACGTCTCCGGCGAGCTCACGCGGCATGTCAAACAAATCCAGCGCCCGCGCCGCCGCCCCCCGCGCTCTCCCGCTCCTGCGCAACACGCATCCCCCTCACCGTCCGCAATAACATACCCACACTAAAATAATATGGCGCGCCCCCCGAAAAAATCACCGTCCTATTCCCAATCCAAGAAATTGACTTGGATCCTCCTGCCGTCCGGTTCCGTCACATAAATGCCGATGTCGCCGCCTAAAATCCAAGCGGACGTGACGACGGAACCTTCGACGGGTGCGTATTTCGCATTGAAATCGTATGAAGACTCATCCCCATATCTGGCGGCGGGGTCGGATACCATTGACGTTGAGTACGGCAAATCGCTCGGGAGATGTTTAGCAAAGTCTACCGTTTCGCCTGTGTTGATATCGAAGCAGATCGCGTCAAAAACAGGTACGATCACCATCGGGCCGTCATAGAGGTGCAGGGGATAGCTCACGAACAGATAGTCGCGCCACAAGCTGCGGGCGGGCTGTATTTTATAGGCGTGTTGGGTATAGTCATCGCCCCACAAGTAAAAGCACCATTTCATGAACCCATTCATAATTTCAATGTTTTCACTTTCTGCGGAAAATCCGTCGGTCCACGTTTTCAGTTGACTGTTGATACGTTCGGCGATCTCTGGCGACTGCGGCATCTCTACGCTCAGCGTTAACAAATCGACATTGGGCAGCATCCGCCTGTCGTAATCGTAACGGTAGGCGATCGCCGGTTCGTCGCCGTCTATCCCGTACGGGCTGATGTCGGCGGTGAGCCGGATGTTAACAATCTGTTCGTCTTCAAAGAAAGGGTTATTGGCGGGTATGTCGATTTGCAGATAACACGCGGGATTCGCACCCCCAACATTGACCCTGTAATTCGGATAATCGTTCGGTATGCCGGTAAACGGGCGCTTGGTGTTCTCCGCCATAGAAGGGTTTTCAAAGTTCTCGCTGTACCAAAAGGCGCTCCGCGGCGAGTTCATTTGATCCATGATCTCGCTGTTTATATAAAGTATATAGTTAAACCCGTCGTAAAATACATCCGACAGCGGCTTTCTCACGCCGTTTACAACCAACTCGCCTACCGCTTCCGCCGGCTTTGGCTCCGTGCCGCCCGTGCCGCTTGAGTTATACGCGTCGCCAATATAAACAGGGTCGAGCGTCTCATCCGGGAACACGTTTTCGAGCGGGCGCAGCGGTATATATCCCGCACGCGCGGCTATAGTCTGCCCGTCGTCGGTAAGCAGCCAGTCCACGAGCTTCCGCGCCGGACTGTCGGCGGGGGTATCCTTGCGCACGACGGCGTAGTAGTAGTCCTCTAGCGGGTATTCTCCGCGCTCTATCGTCTCTCGCGACGGCTTTACGCCGTCCACGCCGAGCAGCTTGAACCGGCTGTTGCCATACATATTGTTCACATAGTAGAACACAGAATACCCGATCGCGTCCCTCGCGTTGTCGTAGCTCGACACAACTTCCACCAAGCTGCCCATCGTCTCGGCCAACCACTCCGAAGGCGGCTGCATAGGTTCCACCCCGCCCATAACCAATTTTGTCAGCAGCGTCTGGCTGCCGGAGCTTAGCGGGCGCTGATACGGCACGATGTCAGCGTCAAGCCCCCCGAGCGCCTTCCAGTTCGTAATATCTCCGGTGTATACATCACGCGCCTGTTCGAGCTCGATGCTGTCCACGGGATTTTCGGCGTTCACAAGAAAAACAAGCGCGTCCTTGACGACGGGTATTATATCCAGCTCTATGCCCTCATCCCGCGCTCTGGCAAGCTCGTACTCAGACGGATACGTGACAAAAATGAGATCTTCACCGCCAAAGAAGAAATGTGAATACGCGTTCGGCGT
>JAISBX010000062.1 GCA_031265965.1 Oscillospiraceae bacterium
GAAGGGAGTGTATGAGAAATGGCAGATTTAGTAGGCGCAAATGGTCAGCGCGAAAATTTTCGCGTCGTAGGTAAACACAATCTCCCCGGCAAGCTCAGCTACGCGCTCGCCACGGGTCTGGCAAAATTCGGCATCGACTACGCGGTCCCGAATATGCTCCACGCAAAGTTTCTGCGCAGCCCGTATGCGAACGCTCTTGTAAAAAAGGTGGACACGACCCGCGCGCTCGCGATCCCCGGCGTCGTGGATATCGTCACCTGGGAAGACCCCGATATGTACACGATAGGCGGGGGCTTCGGCCCGCCGCAGGCGTACCTCGACAACTGGGCGGATATGGCCGGCGAGGAGGTCGCCTTAATTGTCGTCGCGGAGGACGAGGATATATGTGAGGAAGCGTTGCGCCAGCTCGATATCGAGTGGGAGGTCATGCCGCACGTCATTGATGTGAAAAAGGGCCGCGAGGAAACCGCGCCCGTCGTGCGCTTAAAGCAGGACGCCCCGAGTATGTTCGGCCCCGCTCCGGGCGAGCCCAAGCGCGGCAACGTGTCTTTTGCCACAACGGTCCAGGGCGACGTGGACAAGGCGCTTGCGGAGGCGGAGCACGTGATCGAGTTCGAGCTGAAGCTCCCGGCGTTCCTCTCCGGTATGCCCAATCCCCCGGCGTCCGTCGCCTGGTGGGACGAGGGGTACGACGACCCGTATCTCGGCGAGGGCCCAAATCTTCACATTGAGGGCGCCGTCCAGCGCCGCACGAGCGTCGGTCAGATGTACGGCGTATCGAACGAAAAGACGATCCAGCGCGGTCTGTTCCAGGGCGGACGCTACTGCGACTGGGGCCTGCGCAAATCGCAGGAGATCACTCCCCTGCTCGCCCGCCGCACGGGGCGTCCCGTCCGCTGCGCCAACACGCGCGAGGATACGTACGACTTCCTGATGAACGAGCGGTTTATGCAGCTCAAGATCGGCTTCACGAATGAGGGGCTCATCACCGCCGTTGACGATTTCTCGATTGCCGACAACGGCTCTTTCGGCTCGTCGAGCTTCGGCGCGGCGAACGACCAGGGCTACGGTCCGTACTACACGCTTAAATGCCCGAACATCCGCCAGCGTATGGACATCGTCGATTCCAACCGCGGGAAAATGTTCCTCTCCGGTCAGCACTGCCCGTTCAACTGGGATTCCGGCACGATGGCGATATATCTAATCGCCGAGGAGCTCGGAAAAGACCCGGTAGATATCGCGAAGCTCAATCTGCACGGCCCGGATTCGCAGGAGGATACGCGCCCCGTCCCAAGCTTTGAGGCGTGCCTCGAAGCCGGGAAAAAGCTGATGGACTGGAATTGGCACAAATCCGGCGCGAAAACGCTACCCGACGGCAGAAAGCACGGCGCGGCGTTCCGTTATCAGATATGCCCCCGCCACGCGTTTTCCGGCTACGACTGCAAGCTGGAGCTGCGCAACGGCATAGTGCATATGCCGACGCAGGGCCCCTGCACGGGCATATTCGCCGTGGAATGCAACGCCATGGTCGTCGCCGAGGAGCTCGGGCTCGAGTATGAGGACGTCGCCATCGACTTCGACTACCGAGAGACCTTCACTCCCGTCGGCGGCGGCTCGGACGGCTCCACGGCGTCGAGCTGGGCGATGAAGGAGTGCGCGAACATCCTCAAAGCAAAAATCCTTGAGGCGGCTGTCGAGCAGCTCAAAAACCCGCCCGCGCCCGGAATGTTCGGCGGCTTCGGCGGGCCTCCGCAGCCCAATCCTCTCGAAGGCGTGACAAGCGCCGACGAGCTCGATCTGCAAAACGGTATGGTCTGCCTGAAAAAAGACCCGTCGCAGGGGAAGCCCCTCCGCGCCGCCGTTTCGGCAAACGTTTTCGCGACATACTCCGGGCGTCCGCCCGCGGCCATCTGGAGCCTCGGAATGGGCAAGATGCTCGACACGATGAACACCTGCTTCTGTGAGGTCGCGGTCGATGAAGAGACTGGAGAAGTCGAAATCATCCGCTTCGGCATCGTTGCAGACCCGGGCAAGGTGCTTCGTCCGACGTCGCTCGAAAGCCAGCTCGATCAGGTCATGTACTTCTCTCAAAGCTGCCAGCTCTTAGGCGAATTCATCTACGACGAGAAAACAGGCGTGCAGCTCAACAACAATATGATCGACCACCGCCGCACGGGTATGCTCGACGCTCCGCGCATCGATAAACAGTATCTCGAAACGCGCTCCGGCAACGCCGCCTACGGCGCCTCGGGAATCAGCCACTCGCTGGCGAATACGCATCTCGTCATCATCGCGATACACAACGCCATCGGCGTTTGGGTAGACCCGCCGGCGACGCCGGACGTGGTGCTCAAAGCTATAGGAAAGGCATAGGGTGAACGAATGAAACCTTTTTATCATACAAACGCCGCCACGCTGCAAGAGGCGTCCGCCGCCCTTAGCCAGGGGCAGGCAAACATCATAGCCGGCGGCACCGACCTTCTCGGCACGCTGAAAGACAATATTCTGCCGATTTACCCGAAAAACGTCGTAAACATCAAATCCATCCCCGGCCTCGATTATATAAAGGAAGAGAACAGCACGCTGAAAATCGGTGCGACGACGCGCCTTTCCGATCTCGCGGAAAACGAGACCGTGCTCAGTAAATACACGGCGTTAGCGCAGGCCGCGAAAGCCGTCTCATCTCCGCATCTGCGCGATATGAGCACGATCGCCGGCAATATAGCTCAGCTTCCGCGCTGCTGGTATTTCCGTAAAGCCGAAAACCGCTTTGAATGTCTGCGCAAGGGCGGCGACGAGTGCTACGCCATGCAGGGCGACAACCGCTATCATTCCGTGCTCGGCGGGGTAAAGCCCTCCGCGACCCCGTGTCAGCAGGAATGCCCCGCGGCGACGGATATTCCCGCGTATCAGGCGCAGATCCGCAAGGGCAACTGGGACGCGGCGGCGAAAATCATTATGAACGTCAACCCTATGCCGATGCTCACCGGCCGCGTCTGCGCGCATCCGTGCCAGACAAAGTGCAATCAGTGCTCCTTCGGCGACCCCGTATACATCAACGGCGTGGAGCGCACGCTCGGCGACTACATCCTCGACAACGCCGAAAAATTCTACACGGCGCCGAAGACGGAAACCGGCAAATCCGTCGCCATAGTCGGCGGCGGCCCCGCTGGACTTTCCGCCGCGTACTATCTCAGAAAAGCCGGCAACAAGGTAACAGTGTACGACGTCAAGGACGAAGCGGGCGGAATGCTTATGTACGCCATCCCGGCCTACCGTCTGCCGAAGGAGCTCGTCCGTAAATTCATCAAAGCTCTCGAGGGTATGGGCATACAGTTCAAGACCGGTCAAAAAATCGGCGCGGACGTCCAGCCGGAGGACTTGGAAAAGCAATACGACAGCGTCTGCTACTCGACCGGAACGTGGAAGCGCCCCGTCGCCGGCCTCGCCGGAGAAGAAATGACAACGTTCGGCCTCGACTTCCTGACGGAGGTCACGAAATGGATGGACGGCAAGCTCGGCTCCGAGGTTTTCGTCATGGGCGGCGGCAACGTCGCGATGGACGTCGCGATCACGGCAAAGCGCCTCGGCGCGAAAAAAGTCACGCTCGCCTGCCT
>JAISBX010000069.1 GCA_031265965.1 Oscillospiraceae bacterium
GTTTGCGGTCTTTGACAGGCGCGTGAACAGGCATATGAATTACCCCCGCGACATTATATGTTGCTCGATCCGCACATATAATACTATTCTGGCAGCGGGATTGCAACGAAATTTATTGAGACGCTTTGCCCCTTTTAATCAATATCTTCGCCGATTTTGGTGAGTATAAAGCGGCGGACAAACCGGCCTTCGCGGCCCTCGCCGCGACGCGCTATATAGAGATATCCGAGCGCTGAGAACACTGCGGCACCCAGAAAGTTGACTAGGAGGTCTTTCATCGTGTCGTACAGCCCAATATCAATATATCCGCTGATAAGCGTATTTTTCTGCATATCCGTGCCTAACAATACGTCCATTCCAAACTCGAAGAACTCCCAAACGACGCCTATTGTCATTGAGAAGCAGAATGCGAAGATTGCGACAAATACGGGAGATAGATTAATTGCGAATCTGTCTTCACGATTGAGTATGTCGATGAGCGCAAGGCCTATCGCCGCCGCGAGAAAACCGTTAGCGGTGTGCAACATGGTATCCCAGCCCTTAACGTTAACGTAATACCCGGCTATCTCGCCGAGTATCTCAGCTGCGAATATAAAAAAGAGCACGATAGCCTCTAAGGTATCGGGTACGTCAATTTTGATGCGTTTCTCGAAAAACGACGGGATGGTGAACAGAATCAGCGTCAACACGCACATCAACACATTTTCCCAGTTGGAGTTGAATATCTGCGCCACAAGTACGCCCACTACAAATACCCGTAGCACAACGTAGAGCGCGAACAACCGCGGATTGCGCTTTATGCCGCGCGACACCTCACCCAGCTGTGTTTTTATTTTCACCGCAATTTCTCCATTCCAGAAAAGCGCCTTTCCGCCAAATTTTCTATTTCAGCTTCAGTATACACGATTCCGACAAAGAATAATTTCAAATTTTACAGTTTTTTCGTCAGGCGCTCGGAGTATTCCGCGCGGAACGAGTCGAATACGCCGCGCTCTATGGCTTCGCGGATACGCGACATGAGGGTGTTGTAGAAAAGCAGATTGTGCGCAACGGCGAGGCGCATGGCGAGCATTTCGCCGGAGCGGAACAGGTGCCGGATATACGCGCGCGAGTGGCGCGAGCACGCGGGGCAGCGGCAGCCGCTCTCGACGGGCCTGCCGTCGGTCTTGTACTTCTCGTTGTTTATGTTTATAACGCCGTCCCACGTGTAGAACCGCCCGTGGCGCCCGTTGCGCGCGGGCATAACGCAGTCGAACATATCGACGCCGCGCGCGGCGGCCTCGATTATATTTGACGGCGTGCCCACACCCATCAGGTATCTGGGTCGATCTTTCGGCATATGTTCCTCCACAAGCTCGATAGTATCGTACATTTCGTTGACTGTTTCCCCCACCGCCAGCCCGCCTATGGCGTATCCCGGAAGATCCAGCTCAGCTATGCTTTTCATGTGCTCCACGCGCAGATCCGGAAACACGGCGCCCTGATTTATGCCGAACAGCATTTGCCCGGGATTTATGGCGCCGCCGCGCGCGCGCAGGCGCTCCAGCTCGTCGCGGCACCTGACGAGCCAGCGGTACGTGCGGTCGGCCGACTGCTTCACATACTGGTACGGCGACGGTATCTGTATGCACTCGTCAAGCGCCATCGCTATGTCCGAGCCGAGCTCCGACTGTATATCCACGCTGTCCTCCGGCGAGAGGAATATCCTGCGCCCGTCAACGTGCGAGCTGAACAGAGCGCCCTCCTCCGTTATTTTCCGCCGTCCGGCGAGCGAAAATATCTGAAAACCCCCGCTGTCGGTGAGTACGGGTCCGTCCCACGCCATAAAGCCGTGGAGGCCGCCCAGCGCGCGCACAATGCCGCTGCCCGGCCTGACGTGCAGATGATACGTGTTAGCCAGAACTATCTGGCAATCCGCGGCGCGCAGATCCGCGGACGACAGCGCCCCCTTTATGGCGCCCTGAGTCGCGACGTTCATAAACGCCGGCGTATGGACGTCGCCGTGCGGCGTCGTAAGCACGCCGAGCCGGGCGTGTCCGCTCTCTTTTATCAGCTTCATCATATAGGTTCGTTCCGCCTTAAAATACATAAGTTTATCCCGTACGCGCATACAATTTTGTAAGGCACAGGGCCGCGGGGCCGGTATCAGTAAGTCAGCGGGAGGTAAACACAGCATGTGCGGGATTGCGGGACAGGTGGGCTTGGACGACTTTGACGCCGAGCGGTTGACCGAGGTATATGAGGACATGAAATATGTCCTGCGCAGACGCGGGCCGGATCAGAGCGGCGTGTACATAGACAGGGGGACGGCGCTCATACACACGCGCCTGTGCGTCATAGACGTCGAAAACGGACGGCAGCCCATGGAATTCCGGGAGGGGCCGCGAAAATTTGTGCTCGTATACAACGGGGAGCTGTACAACACAGACGAGCTGCGCGAGGAGCTTACGTCTCTCGGGCACAACCTCACGACGCGTTCCGACACGGAGATCCTCGGCCGCGCGTATATGCAGTGGGGCGAGGACGTCGTGGAGCATCTTAACGGGATATTCGCGTTCGCGGTCTGGGAGGAGTACACAAGAAGGCTGTTTTTGGCGCGTGACAGGATAGGCGTCAAGCCGCTGTTCTACGCGCTCCGGGGCGGTACTATAATATTCGCGTCCGAGATAAAGGCGCTGCTCCGGCACCCCATGCTGCGGGCGTCCGCCGACGAGACGACTATAGCGGAGCTGATCCTGCTCGGGCCGGGGCACACGCCGGGCTCCGGCGTCTTTCGCGGCATCTACGAGCTTGAGGGCGGCATGTGCGCGACGTACACCCAGCGCGGCTTTTCAAAGCGCCGGTACTGGGAGCTCACCGACGGCGAGACGGACGACACGTATGAACAGGCTGTCGAAAAGGTGCGGGCGCTCGTGGTGGACGCCGTGCAACGGCAGCTCGTGTCGGACGTACCCGTCTGTACATTTTTGTCCGGAGGCCTCGACTCCAGCGCGATATCCTCGATAGCGGACGGCTATATGCGCTCCTCAGGAGAGCGGCTGCGCACGTTCTCTGTCGGGTACAGGGACAACGAGAAGTATTTCAAGGCGGGAGTGTTCCAGCCAAACAGCGACAGCGACTATATCGGGTATATGAACGACGCGCTCGCGGCGGAACACTTCGATGTGACTCTGGACAACGAGGAGCTCGCCGACGCGCTGTACGAGGCGGTCGACGCGCGCGACCTGCCGGGCATGGCGGATGTTGACGCGTCGCTGCTCCTGTTTTGCCGCGAGATAAAGAAACACGCCACCGTGGCGCTGTCCGGTGAGTGCGCCGACGAGATATTCGGCGGATACCCGTGGTATACGGACAGGGAGGTGAGGTCGCGCTCCGGCTTCCCGTGGGCGCGGTCAGACGAGCTGCGCGCCTCGTTCCTGCGCCCCGAGTTCACGCAAACGCTCGACGTGGAGCGGTACGCCATGTGCAGATACGACGACACGGTCAGGAACAGCCACGTCCTCCCGTCGCGCGGGGCGGACGAGCGGCGGATGCGCGAGATGGTCAACCTGAATTTCAAGTGGTTCATGCAGACGCTGCTGACGCGCAAGGACGCCATGAGCATGTACTCCGGTCTGGAGGTGCGAGTCCCGTTTTGCGACCACAGGATAGCCGAATACCTGTACACGCTCCCTTGGGAGTACAAAAACCGCGGCGGCGTCGAGAAGGGTCTGCTGCGCGATGCCGTATCGGACCTCCTGCCGCGCGAGATACTCGAGCGCAAAAAGAGCCCGTATCCCAAGACGCACAATCCGCGCTATCTCGCCATAGTCTCCGAACGCCTGCGCGCCGTGCTGTCTGACGGGAACTCGCCGCTGCTCGATGTGGTAAGGCGCGAGGCGCTCGAGGCGCTGCTGGACAGCCGCGAGAACACGCCGTGGTACGGACAGTTGATGACAACGCCGCAGACGATCGCCTATTTCCTGCAATTCAACTACTGGCTGACTAAATACCACGTGGATATCCTCGTTTGAAACGCGCTTTAGGCCTCCGGAGCCTTCGCGGCCGCGCCTCCGGAGACAAAGCGCTCCAGCCGGTCGAGCCCACGGGCTATCTCGTCCATCGACGCGGCGTACGTCAGGCGTATATAGTTAGGAGCGCCAAAGCCCGAGCCCGACACCATGGCGACAAGCTCGTTTTTGAGCAGTGACAGCGCGAAGTCGTCGCCGCTGCGTATGGTACGCCCGCCGAGCGTCCGCCCGAGCTGCTTGTCTATGTTTATCATAATATAAAACGCGCCGTCCGGCTTCACGCAGCTTATGCCGTCTATCGCGTCTATGCGGGCGACAGCGTAGTCGCGCCGCCTCTCGAATTCGGAGCGCATGGCCTCGCGGCTGTCCTGGCTGCCCGTGAGCGCCTTGAGCGCGGCGTACTGCGATATGGTGGACGGAGCGAACGTTGAGTGGCTCAGATAGCTCTCCATGACGCCGGCTATGCCGCTGTTCGTCGCGCTGTAGCCTATGCGCCAGCCCGTCATCGAGTAGGACTTGGACAGCCCGTTTATGAGTATCGTGCGCTCCTTTATGTCGCCGCCGAGCGAGGCTACGCTGACGAATTTCTTGCCGCCGTATACGAGGCTGCTGTAAATTTCGTCCGCCAATATATACAGGTCGTGGCGCGCGCAGACCTTCGCGAGCGCCCGAAGCTCGTTGACGCTGTACAGCGTGCCCGTCGGGTTCGACGGATTGTTTATTATTATGAGCTTCGTTTCCGCCGTTATCGCGGCCTCGAGGCTTTTGGGATCCAGCTTGAAGCCGTCCGCGCGCGTCGTCTCGACTATGACGGGCACTCCGTACGCCATGCGCACCGCCTCGGTATACGTCACCCAGTACGGGGACGGGATTATGACCTCGTCGCCCGGATTGAGCAGCGTCATGAGCGCGATGTACACGCTGTGCTTAGCCCCGCTCGCCACAACTATCTGGCCCGGCTCGTAGCTGACGCCGAAGTCCGCGCGCAGCCGCTCGGCGACCGCCCTTCGCAGCTCGATTATGCCGGCGCTCGACGTATATTTCGTCATGCCCGCGTCAATGGCCGCGCGCGCCGCCTCCTTTATATTGTCGGGCGTGTCGACGTCGGGCTCTCCGGCGCCAAACCCGATCACGTCGAGCCCCTCCGACCTCATCTGTTTGGCAAGACTGTCTACCGCAAGCGTGGCGGACGCCCGCACCGACAGCGCAATGTTAGATAACCCTTTCATATCG
>JAISBX010000104.1 GCA_031265965.1 Oscillospiraceae bacterium
CTTACCGTCGAGCGACTCCTTTATGAAGTCGAGCAGCTCGCGGCTCTCCGTCTCCTGCTGCTCGGAGTCCTTTTTCTCGTCCTCGGACTCTAAGCCCAAGTCGTCGTCGTTTACCGAGCGGAATTCTTTCTCCTCGAATTTGCCGAGCGTCTTGACGACGAACTCGTCCACACTGTCGGTCAGGTATAATATCTCGTACCCGCGCTCGCGCACCTGCTCGGCCTGCGGCAGCTTGTCGAGTATGCCCGTGCTCTCCCCGCAGGCGTAGTAGACGTACTTCTGCTCCTCCGGCATATTCTTGACATAGCTTGATAATGGGACAAGCCTCTGCTCCTTGGACGAGTAGAACATTATGAGGTCTGACAGCAAGTCCTTGTTGATCCCGTAGCCGTTCACAATGCCGTATTTCAACTGCGTGCCGAAGCTCTTGAAGAACGTCTCGTACTTTTCGGCGTCGCTCTCCATGAGCTTCAAGAGCTCCGCCTTGACCTTTTTCTCTATATTTGTGCGTATTATCTTGAGCTGCCTGTCGTGCTGCAGCAGCTCGCGCGATATGTTCAGCGACAGGTCCTGCGAGTCCACAACGCCGCGCACAAAGCGGAAGTGCTCGGGCAGCAGGTCTGAGCAATACTCCATTATCATGACGCCCGACGTGTACAACTGAAGGCCCGCCTTGAACTCGCGCGTGTAGTAGTCGTACGGCGCCTTGAGCGGGATGAAGAGCATGGCCTTGTAGCTCACGGTCCCCTCGGCCGACACGCGTATGACCGACGCGGGGCCGTCCATGTCGAAAAACTTCTCCTTATAGAACTCCGCGCACTCCTCGTCGGACGCCTCGCCCTTGGCGCGCTGCCAGATGGGCACGCGGCTATTGAGGACGGCGCGCTCCGTGTAGTCCTCCCACTCCTTCTTTTTCTGACCGTCGGAATCCGTCTCGTCGGTCTCTATCTGGCGGCTCTTTGTGACGTCCGCCATTATCGGCCAGCGGATATAGTCGGAATACTTCTTGATAATCCTGTGCAGCGTGTACTCCTCCAGGTACTCGCTGTACTTCTCGTCGTCCGTATCGGGCTTGAGCTCCATTATGATCGTCGTGCCCGGCGCGGCGCGCTCGCACGGCGATACCGTGTAACCGTCGGAGCCCTCTGACTCCCACATATTCGCGCCGTCCTGCCCGTACGCGCGCGATATGACCGTGACCTTTGACGACACCATGAAGGCGGAGTAAAAGCCGACGCCGAACTGCCCTATTATGTCCACGTCCTCCGGCTTGCCGTCCCCCATGTCCTTTTTGAATTGCAGCGACCCGCTGTTGGCGATGACGCCGAGATTCGACTCCAGTTCGTCCGCCGTCATGCCTATGCCGTTATCGGACACGGTTATCGTGCGCGCCTCGGTATCCGCGTCGATGTCGATGACAAAGTCGTCGCGCGACAGCCCCACCTTGTCGTCGGTCAGCGATATGTAACACAGCTTGTCGATGGCGTCCGACGCGTTTGAGATGATCTCGCGCAAAAATATCTCCTTGTGCGTGTAGATCGAGTTGACCATGAGGTCGAGCAGGCGCTTTGATTCCGATTGAAACTCTTTTTTTGCCATTGTGTAAGTACCCCTCCGTAAAATGATTTCGCCGCGTTTGCGGCCTTCAATTATCCACTGTCAATTGTCCGCCGTCGAGTATCCACTCCCCGCTGTCCGTCTCCCGGATAAACACGTCCAGCGTCGCCCTGTGTACGCCGTATATGCGCGCTATCTCGCTCTTCGATACGCCGCGTTCGAGCATATCCCTTATCTCGTCCTCCTTGCCGGACAGCTTGACCCTGCTTGAGCGGCTGCCCTTCGGCCTGCCCAGCACCTTGCCCTCCGCGCGTTTGCGTTCGAGCGCCTCCTTTGTCCGCATACTGATCAGGTTTCGCTCGATTTCCGCCGAGAGCCCGAACGCGAACGCCAGCACCTTGCTCTGTATGTCGTCGCCCAGCCGATAATTATCTTTTATTGTCCACAATTTGCAGCCCTTTTCCATGCACAGGCTCAATATCTCCATTATCATGAACAGGTTGCGTCCCAGCCGCGACATCTCGGCGCACACTATCATATCGTCGGCCTGCACTTTCGCGAGCAGGCGCCCCAGCTCCCGTTTGTTGTAGCTCTTTGTTCCGCTTATCGTCTCCTCTATCCATCCGTCGATGGCCATATCGTGCGTCTCTACGAATCTCGCGATCTCGAATCGCTGGTTTTCCACCGTCTGCTTGTCGCTGCTGACGCGAATGTACCCATATGTCATATGTGCGGTCTCCTTGTCTGTATGTCTGTCTTTCCGCCATCATTCAGGGCGTTACCGCACGGAGCGCGCTGTGGCGTCCCCCTCGCTCCTCAGTTTCTCATCTGCTTCCGGCGCGCGAGGTTAATGGGACCCTCGTTCATGTCTCCTATCCACTGGAGCGACTTGCCTATGCCGTACGCCACGCTGAGCTCGGCGTCGTCGGCTATGTGCGTGGGTATGCTTGTCCGGCTCTCTATGAGCCTGTCGAAGCCCCAGAGCTGGCTTCCGCCGCCGGTGAGCACGATCCCGTTGCGCGATATGTCGGCGACAAGCTCCGGGGGCGTATCCTCCAGCACTTGATGTATCGTCTCTATTATGCGCTCGGATAACTCGCCGAAAGCGTCCAGCGTCTCGGCCGTACCGATAGACACCACGCGCGGCAGGCCCGTCATGAGGCACCGCCCCTTGACCTCCACCATCGTGTCCTCCGGGCGCGGAAAGACACAGCCGATACTCTTTTTTATCTCCTCCGCCGTGTTGTCGCCGATGAGCAGATTGTGTTTCCGGCGGATATACTTTACCAGCTCCTCGTTGAACGACTCGCCCCCCGCCTTTATGGAGCTTGATCCGACAACGCCTCCGAGCGACAGCACGGCGACGTCCGTAGTGCCGCCCCCCGCGTCGACTACCATATACCCGTCCGGCTTTGAGATGTCCAAGCCCGCGCCGTACGCCGCCGCGAGAGGCGCCTCCACGAGATAGACCTTGCGCGCGCCCGCCGCAATAGCCGCGTCCACAACGGCGCGCTCCTCCACCTCCGATATGCCCGACGACACCGATATGACGACCCTCGGCTTGAACAAGTTGAATGAGACGGCTTTTTTAATGAGCTCCCTGAGCATACGCTCCGTCATATCGTAGTCGGATATGACGCCGTCGCGCATTGGGCGTATGGCTACGATATTTCCCGGCGTGCGCCCCAGCATACGCTGCGCCGCCAGCCCCACGTTGAGCAGCCTGCCCGTATTCTTATCCATCGCCACCACCGACGGCTCACGGAGCGCGACTCCCTTGCCGCGCATTGTCAAAACGACCGCCGTCGTCCCAAGATCCACACCTATATCCCTGCCAAAAAGCATGACAGCCCCCAATGTATCTTAATTAAGTTATCCGTATTGTTTCCAGCTTTTGCCTGAAATATACGCGCGCCTACGCTTTTGCGAGGGCGGCGGCGCAGACGGAGGCGGCGCCGCCGTCCGTCAGCGTGCGGGCGCACTCCGCGAGCGTTGAGCCCGTTGTGACAATGTCGTCTATTAGCAATACGCGCTTGCCCTCTATGAGCTCCGCGTCTACGACCTCGTAGGCGCCGCTGATGTTCGCCGCCCGCGCGTCCCTGCCGGACAGCGAGGACTGGGCACGCGCGTCGCGCGTCTTTCGCAGCGTCTCCACAGCCACGTCGTCGAGCCCCAGCGCAACGGCGAGAGCAAGCAGCATCGCCTGATCGTAGCCGCGTTTTTTCGCGCGCAGCTCGCTGAGCGGTATCCACGAGATAATGTCGTATCTGCCGGCCAAATTCCGGCGGATACAGTCGGCCAAAACGGCGCC
>JAISBX010000133.1 GCA_031265965.1 Oscillospiraceae bacterium
TTTTCAAAGTGTCTTGACTTTTCCCCGCGTTTGTGATACACTTGCCCTACAACCGAATAGTGTCCCGAGTGTCTCTCAGGGCCGTGTGGGCTTGGGGGAAGAATAGTTAACCGGGTGAGAGTCCCGGACGATACAGTCGCTGTATGCGTGTGGTGGTGTTCGTCGGCGAGAGCCGGTCATTGGGGGAGACCCTGAGAAGGCTGAACATTACCGGGAGAGGGCGTTTGCCGTTTCCGGACGCGCGAGTCAGAAGAACTGCTCGGGGCGTCCGCCCGGCGTCGGTCCGCCCAATACGGACAGGCACACAGGAGATTTGCGACAGTCGCGGCGGTAATATCCGCCGGCGGCTTTTTTGTCGTCTGCGGTCGCGGACACGGCAGAAATCAGGGTATGGAGCTTATGAGATGCGAAAGGAATGGTCATATCTATGAAAAGGGTCAACAGAAAAATTGTTTCCGCCGTCCTCGCGGCGGCGCTCGCCGCGTCACTGTGCGTTTCGGCGCTTGCCGCGGACGCGGCGGCGCTCGACGGCGCGGTGGCGGACGCGGCGGCGTATATGCTCGGCTCGGTCAAAGCGCCCGAGGTGGGCTCCGTCGGCGGGGAGTGGGCGGTCATCGGACTGGCGCGGAGCGGCTACGACGTGCCGGACTCGTATTTTGAGAACTACTACAGGACGGTGGAGCGGTACGTGGAGGACTGCGGCGGCGTCCTGCACGAGAAAAAGTACACGGAGTACAGCCGCGTCATTCTGGGGCTCACGGCGGCGGGCTACGACCCGCGCGACGTCGCGGGGCACGACCTCACCGCGCCTCTCGGCGACTTCGAGCGCACGATCTGGCAGGGCATAAACGGCCCCATCTGGGCCCTCATCGCGCTCGACAGCATGGATTACCCCATACCGAAAAATCCCGCCGCGAAAACGCAGGCGACGCGCGACCTCTATATAGACGAGATCCTGCGCCGCCAGACCCCGGACGGCGGCTGGAACCTCTCGGCGGGCTCTAACGGGCCGGTCGGCAAAAACGAAAGGGGCGACCCCGATCTGACAGGCATGGCGCTTCAAGCTCTCGCGGAGTATCAGCACAGACCGGACGTCAAGGCGGCGACGGACAGGGCGCTCGCGTTATTGTCGGATACTCAAAACGACAGCGGCGGATACCACGGCTGGGGGGACGTCAACTCGGAGAGCGTCGTGCAGGTGCTGGTCGCGCTGTGCGCGCTCGGTATCGCGCAGGATGACGCCCGCTTCGTTAAAAACGGCCACACTCTTGTAGACGATATCCTGTCGTTCAAAAACGCGGACGGCAGTTTCCGGCACACCTCGGACGGGCGCGGCAATAGCCAGATGTCGAGCGAACAGGCGTTCTACGGGCTCGTTGCGGCGCAGAGGGCGCGCGACGGCAAAAACTCGCTTTACGATATGTCCGACACTGTAAAACGCGAGGATTTCGCGCCTATCGACTCGGACGCCGACCACGCCGCGGGGCTGCCGGGCAGGAACGCGAACGTCTCCGCCGCGCCGGTCACGGTTCCGGGCAAGACCTTTGAGGATATACGCGGCCACGCGAACGCGGCGGCGATAGAGGCGCTCGCCTCGCGCGAAATAATCAACGGCAAGTCGGACGTCCGCTTCGACCCTGACGCGACGGTGACGCGCGCGGAGTTCGCCGCTATCGTCACGCGCGGGCTCGGTCTGCGATCCGTGGAACCGGGCGGCGGATATCCGTTCGGCGACGTGCCGTCAGGCAAGTGGTATTTCAGCTCCGTCTATACCGCCTACTACTACGAGATAGTCAGCGGCGTCGGCGGCGGCGCGTTCAATCCCGAAGGCGAGATAACGCGAGAGCAGGCGGCGGTGATGACGGTGCGCGCGGCAAAGCTCGCTGGCCTCGACACCGAGCTGGCCGACGTGGAAATACTAGACACGCTCGCGCCGTTCGGCGACTACCGCACCGTGTCGGACTACGCGCGCGAACAGCTCGCGTTCTGCTATATGAACGGGATAATGGACGACACGGAGTTCGACATCGAGCCGAAGGAGGCGGTCACGCGCGCCGAGATAGCGGAAACGCTGTACCGTATGCTCGACAGTGCGCGGCTGATATAGCGATGGCAAAGTACAGGACAAAAATCATCGCCGCCGTTGCGGTCGTCTGTCTGCTCGCCGCCGCGTGGGTGTTCGGCGGCAATTACGCCAACCGCGGCGGCGCAACGACGACTCCCCCCGGCGCCGCCGCGGCCGACCCCGCGACGCCGAGCTCAACGCCGGAGCCAACGCCGACGCCGACATCTGCGCCAGTGCCGACCGCGACGCCCGCGCTCACTCCTACTTCTACGCCTACGCCTACTCCTACTCCGGACACGGTATATGACACGCCGACGCCCGAGCAGGAGCAAGCGCCGGCGCCGACGATGATCCTGGATCCCGAGACGGGACAGGATCAGTTCCTCACAGACCCGGTGCCGTCGGGCAAGCCCCTGCCGGTGGAACCGGAGGACTCCGCCGCCGGCGACGGCGAATTCACCGCGACGCTCTCCGTCCGGTGCGACACGATCCTCGATAATATGGACATGCTCGACCGCGAAAAATGGGAGCTCGTACCGGACGACGGAGTGATCTTCGCGGAGACCGCGGTTGTCTTCTATGAGGGCGAGAGCGTGTTCAACGTCCTTCAGCGGGAAATGAGACGCGTAAAACTCCATATGGTGTTCAGAAGCACGCCGATCTATAATTCCGCGTACATCGAGGCCATAAACAATCTGTACGAGTTCGATGTGGGCGAGCTCTCCGGCTGGATGTACAGCGTCAACGATTGGTACCCGAATTACGGCTGCTCGCGTTACCGGCTGCAGGACGGCGACAGGATCGAGTGGCACTACACCTGCGATCTGGGCCGCGACCTCGGGCAGTTCTGGATCACCGGCGCGCAGACGGATGAATAACCGCGACACGTTTTCGGGCTGCCACCCCATAGTAAATTTTGTGTATTTCGCGCTCGTGATCGCGTTCGCTATGGTGTTCACGCACCCCGTCTGTCTCGCGTCGTCGCTTTTCTGCGCGTTCGCGTACTCGATATACCTCAAAGGGCGCAAGGCTATCAGGGCAGGCCTCACGTATATGCTGCCCACGCTCGTATTTGCGGCGCTCGTAAATCCGGCGTTCAACCACGAGGGCGGCACGATATTGGCGTATCTCCCCGGCGGCAACCCGCTCACGCTCGAATCCATAGCGTACGGCGCCGCGGCCGCAGTCATGCTCGTCACGGTCATCACGTGGTTTTCCTGCTTCAACGAGGTCGTCACGAGCGATAAATTTGTCTACCTGTTCGGGCGCGTGATACCCGCGCTGAGCCTGATACTGTCCATGACGCTTCGCCTCGTGCCGCGCTTCAAGACACAGATCAAGGTCGTCTCCAACGCGCAAAAATGCGTCGGACGCGACGTGTCTAACGGGAGCGTGCTCCGGCGCGCGAGACACGGGATAAAAATACTGTCGATCATGGTGACGTGGGCGCTGGAGAACGCTATTGAGACCGCCGACAGCATGAAAAGCCGCGGCTACGGGCTTCCGGGCCGCACGGCGTTCTCCATATACCGGTTCGACCGCCGCGACGCGAAGACGCTCGCTTTCCTCCTGCTCTGCGGCGCGTATATCGCCGTTGGCTCGGCGACGGGCGGGCTGTACTTCCGATACTTTCCGACCGTCAAGGGGCGGTGGGGCGGCGTCTACACCGCGAGCATATTTCTGGCGTATTTCGCGCTCGGGGCGGCGCCGCTTATCATGAATTTGAGAGAAGATCATAAATGGAGATCTTTAGCGTTGAAAACCTGACGTTCACATACCCGGAACGCGAGAGACCCGCGCTGTCACGTCTCACATTGGGCGTCGGGCGCGGGGAATTCGTCGCGCTCTGTGGGCCGTCCGGCTGCGGCAAGACGACGCTCCTGCGGCAGCTAAAGCCCGCGCTCGCCCCGCACGGCGTCAAATCCGGCGAGGTTCGTTTCGAGGGGCGGCCACTCGAAGAGCTCTCCCAGCGCGACCGGAGCGCCAGGATCGGGTTCGTCATGCAGTCCCCGGACAATCAGCTTGTGACCGACAAGGTCTGGCACGAGCTGGCGTTCGGGCTTGAGAGCTTGGGGCTCGACACCGCGTCGATACGGCTGCGCGTGGCGGAGATGGCGTCGTTTTTCGGTATTCAAAGCTGGTTCTACAAGGACGTCGCCGAGCTCTCCGGCGGCCAGAAGCAGCTTCTGAACCTCGCGTCGATAATGGCGATGCAGCCGAGCGCCCTGATACTCGACGAGCCAACGAGCCAGCTTGACCCCATAGCGGCGGGCGAATTCCTCGCTATGGTCGGCAAAATCAACCGCGAGCTCGGCGTAACAGTTATACTTACCGAACATAGGTTGGAAGAGGTGTTCCCTCTGTGCGACCGCGCCGTCGTGCTGGACGGAGGGGAGCTCATCGCGGACGGCGCGCCGCGCGAGGTCGGACTGCGGCTGAGAGAGCGCGGGCACGGCATGTTCCTCGCCATGCCCACGGCGATGCGCGTGTGGGCGGGGGTCCGGAGCGGCGCGCCGTGCCCGCTGACGGTGCGGGACGGGGCGGCGTGGCTGGCGGAGGCGGGCGCCTCGGGTGAAGTCCCGGAGCGCGAGCCCCTCGCGTCGCGTGACGCCGCCGAACCCGCCGTCCGCCTCGACGGCGTGTGGTTCAAGTACGATAAGGACGCGCCGGACGTGGTAAAGGGGCTGTCGCTCGACGCGTATCCCGGCGAGCTTTTCGCGATCCTCGGCGGCAACGGCGCGGGCAAGACGACGGCGCTCTCCCTCATGTCGCGCCTGAACCGCCCGTACCGCGGGCGCGTCCTCATAGGCGGCGCCCCAATAGAAAAGCTCGACGGCCTTTTCGACGGCTTGCTGGGCGTTCTGCCGCAAAATCCGCAGTCCCTGTTCGTCAAAAAGACGGTAGGCGAGGATCTGCTGGAAATACTCTCCGAGCGCGGTCTGCCGAAGGAGGAAAAACGGGCGCGGCTATCGGGCATGGCCGCGCTGTGCCGGCTTGACGGCCTGCTCGACCGCCACCCGTACGACCTGTCCGGCGGCGAACAGCAGCGCGCCGCTCTGGCGAAGGTACTGCTGCTGCAACCGCGGATACTGCTGCTCGACGAGCCAACGAAGGGGTTGGACGCGGAATTCAAGCGGATCTTCGCCGGTATCCTAAAAAAACTGACGAGCGCGGGCGCGGCCGTCGTGATGGTCAGCCACGACGTCGAGTTTTGCGCGGAGCACGCCGACCGCTGCGCGCTGTTTTTCGACGGAAGCATTGTGTCCGCCGGCGCGCCGCGCGAATTTTTCTGCGGCAACAGCTTCTACACGACGAGCGCGAACCGCATGGCGCGCGGCGTCCTGCCCGGGGCGGTAACTGTGAACGACGTAATATCGGCGCTCGGAGGAGATATCCCCCCGAGCGCCGATATCGACGGCGCGCCCGACGTCCGGTACTCCCTGCCGGACACAAAAGCGCCCGATAAGCCGAGGGAAAAGGAGCGCAAGCTCACCGTCCCCCGCAGGATTTGGGCGGGCATATCGGCGGCGGCGCTTATCGCGGCGATCGTATACATCGCGAGCGATCTCGCGCGGTACGGTGCGTTTATATCGGGCGGCGACGTCGCGGTCGCAGCGGCGGCGGACGCGGCCGCGGTTTGGGGTACGATCCTGCCGCTCATATGCCTGGCTGTATCCGCCATGTCTCTCACGCTCGCACTGACATGGAAACGCGACGACCGCCCGTTCGAGACGCGCCCCGCCCCTGAAAAGCGCAAGCTGTCCGGACGCACGGCCGCCGCGGCCGCAATGATACTGCTCGCGATCCCGCTGACCATCTTCATCGGCTACTACTATCTGGGCGACCGCAAGTATTACTTCATATCTCTGCTCATAATAATCGAGACGATGCTGCCGTTCGCGCTCGTATTCGAGAGCCGAAAGCCGCAGGCGCGCGAGCTCGTGACAATCGCCGTGCTGTGCGCGATAGCCGTGGCGGGGCGCGTCGCGTTCTTCATGCTGCCGCAGTTCAAGCCCGTCATAGCGGTCGTTATCATCTCAGGCGTCGCGTTCGGCGGCGAGACGGGCTTCCTCACAGGGGCGATGACGGCGCTCGTGAGCAACATATTCTTCGGGCAGGGGCCGTGGACGCCGTGGCAGATGTTCTCCTTCGGGATCATAGGCTTCCTCGCGGGCGTACTGTTCCGAAAGGGCCTCCTGCGCCGCTCCCAGATCCCGCTCGCCATTTTCGGCGCGCTCGCGGCGCTCGTCATCTACGGCGGACTCATGAACCCCGCGATGGTGCTGATGTACCGTCCCGTGCCGACGCGCGCGCTCATATTCGCCGCGTACCTTCAAGGCCTCCCGTTCGACCTCGTCCACGCCGCCGCAACGTCGTTTTTCCTACTGGTTATCGCGCGCCCCATGCTGGAAAAACTCGACCGCATCAAGGTAAAGTACGGGCTTATAGACTGAGGGGAGGGCAAAGTGACACGGCGGCGCAAAGAGCCCTTTCAATCGACCGCCTTTAGTAACACCCGCTTTACCATGGTCTTAGCCAGTTGTATCTTGTACCGCGTCGCATCGAACGGGGCGGAGTCGCGGACGGCGGCGACGCCGGCGGCATCGGCCGTGGCCTCGTCTATCGGCTTGCCCGCTATAAACTCCTCCGCCCCGCGCGCGCGGTACGGGGTGGGCGCTACGGCGTTGAGGCATATGCGCGGAGAGTCCGTCCCAACGGAGACGGCGCAGTTGACTACGGGGAAATCTATCGACTTGCGGAACGCGAACTTTATGAACGCGCTCTTAGCGCCGTCGGCGGGCGCCGGAAACATGGAGTGGAAACGGTTGTCGCCCGTCATCGCGTAGCACTCGGCGCCGCCTTTGCGGACGGCGACTGTCCACGTCGCCCACATACTCCCAGACGCCCGTATTTCAATCCACGCCGTCCTCACGGACGGCGACACCAAGCTGTTCGCGCAGTACAACGCATTGAGCAGTTTCAATCCACGCCGTCCTCACGGACGGCGACCATGCGGCGAATGCGGGGAATTCATCAATATTGTAGTTTCAATCCACGCCGTCCTCACGGACGGCGACGCCGTGTGTGCCCATGTGTCTAGCCCTCCTTTCGTTTCAATCCACGCCGTCCTCACGGACGGCGACGTCCCGTCGTCGCGCAGTACCCGCCATACCTCGCGGTTTCAATCCGCGCCGTCCTCACGGACGGCGACGCCCAGCGGACGCACAGCTCCACGAGCCAGTCGTTGTTTCAATCCACGCCGTCCTCACGGACGGCGACCGCCCGGACGCGACGACCTTTTTCCCTGCCAACCAGTTTCAATCCACGCCGTCCTCACGGACGGCGACAGTACTACCCCGAATTGATGGCCGCTCTCTACGCCGTTTCAATCCACGCCGTCCTCACGGACGGCGACGTCGCGTTTTGCCTTTAATTCGGTTGACGCGTAGTAGTTTCAATCCACGCCGTCCTCACGGACGGCGACGTTGGTCACACGGTAACTGTCGCGGGAGTAGAGGTTTCAATCCACGCCGTCCTCACGGACGGCGACTCGGCAGTTGCGGCGTATGCGTCAATTCAAGCGGTGTTTCAATCCACGCCGTCCTCACGGACGGCGACCGGAACATAAAGCTGCACAAAAGGTTGCAGACGCTTGTTTCAATCCACGCCGTCCTCACGGACGGCGACCAGTATAGTTTCAACGTTGATGGCGAATCCCCGGAGGTTTCAATCCACGCCGTCCTCACGGACGGCGACTCAAGCGTTGATGGCGTTCCAGCCAATTTTACAGTTTCAATCCACGCCGTCATCACGGACGGCGACGCCGCGTCGTGCTGGGCTTCCAGCGGGAGCACCGAGTTTCAATCCACGCCGTCCTCACGGACGGCGACCGCAGATATGCCCGC
>JAISBX010000138.1 GCA_031265965.1 Oscillospiraceae bacterium
CACAATCGCAAAATACCCCTTTTTACTATATATAGGGATTTTCTAGGCTTTTCTTACTCTTGTCAACCTCATATCCTTGCTCCCCCCTCCATATTTCCCTTAAGTTGTTGACATTGCTCCACGGAGGGGTGGCGCGCAGCGCCGGGGTGGTTCACGCGGCACACGGGCAACCCCGCCATGCCTCCGTCCTAGGGCGGACACATGCCTCCAACCCCGGGCGGACACATAGGTCCGCCCCTACCGTGTGCCGTTGTCAAAACATGCTATTTTTGTAATATATTCTAAATATTTGTAATATTATACTCAATTGTCGAAAATGTCGAATTATGGGGAAAAATGTATACATTTTATCCATGACTTTTGGGCTATATGCTCAACTAAGCTTTGCGTATCCGCCCCGAAAGTAGTACAATAAGATTAAAATCAGGTTCCGCGCAGAAAGGATACAGCCATGAGCGACATTACGCTTCAGCAGATTCAGGCGTTTTTGGAGATCGCCAAGTGCCGCAGTCTGTCCAAGGCCGCAAACGAGATGTATATTTCACAACCCGCGCTCTCAAAAATGCTGCGTCGGCTCGAGGCGGGGATCGGCCTGCCGCTGTTTTTCCGCAACAATCAGGGCGTCGAGCTGACCGAGGCGGGGCGCGGGCTCTACCTCGCGTTCAAGTCGCTCCACGACAACCTAGAGCTTACGATTAGCTGGGCGCGCCGAATGACGTTCGCGCGCAAATTTCTGCACATCGCCGTGCCGCTCAACTTCGATTGCTCCGCGAACTTTGCACCCCTGAAGGACATTATCTCAAAATACGAGAAAAAATACGCCGACGTGACGGTTATGGAGACGCTCCTCGACCTCAAATACTTGTGCCAGTCGCTGGAATTCGGCGGCATCGACCTGATATTCGCGCCGAGCTACGCGGTGAGCGGACTGCCGTATATCAAGCGCCGTCACGTCTTCGATTTCCGATATTGCATTGCGGTTCCGGCGGATTTCCCGGCGCAAAGCCTCGACGACCCGCAGCAGTTCAACAACATGACGCTCTTCGCGATGCCGAGCGTGGACGACATTGGCGACACGGGCTTCGCGGAGCGCGTGTGCCGCGAGCTTGGGTTTGTGCCGAGCGAGATAAAGTTCCCACCGAACCCCGACACGATCTTCCACGCGGTCCGGCGCGGCCTCGGCGTCGGTCTGTGCTGGCTCATGGAGCCGCCCGGCGCGCCCCCGAATATCCGCTTTCTGCCGCTGAACACCGCCCCCTCCGACACCTGCCTCGACGCGGTGTGGAACCCCGACAAGCTCTCGCAGGAGGCGCAGCGCCTACTCAATATGATCCCGCGCCGCGACGATCTGCCCGACGGGGACTGAGCCGCGCGCCTTAACCCTGTCATATAACCCTAAGGTTATGTCAATGACTGAAATGCAAGTAGACAGTGCGGGGAAAGGGTAGTAGAATCATCTTGCGGGTTATTTAATCTGCACGACAGCGCGCGGAAATTGCGTAGGTTTTTATCGCGGTTTTTCGCGCGGCGTTATTCCCCGGGGTAACATGGCAAGGAGGCGCGAAATGTACATAAGACCGAACCGGGTGCTCCGCGTCCCGCGCGGCGTAAGCGGGCGCTAGTCGGCGTGGCGGCGGGTGAGATCACCGGAAAAACCTATGATATCCAAGGTTTTTCCGTTCAGGACGGGCCGGGCGTGCGCACGACGGTGTTCCTAAAGGGCTGTCCGCTGCGCTGTCCGTGGTGTCACAGCCCGGAGTCGCAGCGCTTCGATACGGAGCTCAACTGGATGAACGTGCGCTGTCTGGGTATCGACGCTTGCGGTATGTGCCTTGGCGTGTGTCCAAACGGTTGCGTCACACGCGGCGTTGCAACCGTGAACGCCGTAGGTGCGGCGACCGTCTATCCCTCGGTGGACAAGTCGCGGTGCGACGAGTGCGGCGCGTGCGCGCGCGCTTGCAGGGCCGGGGCGCTGTATATGTGCGGCGCGGACATGACCGTGGACGAGGTTCTGCGCAGGATAGAGCGCGATATGCCGTTTTACGAGGACTCCGGCGGCGGCGTGACTGTCTCCGGCGGGGAATGTCTGGCGCAGCCGGAGTTCACGCTGGAACTTTTGCGGCGATGCAAGGCGCTCGGCGTACACACCGCGGTGGACACGACGGGCTTCGTCCCGTGGAGCGTCACGGAAAAAACCCTCCCGTACACGGACATGTACCTGTACGACCTCAAATGCATGGACGCCGTGCTGCACGAGCGGGTGATCGGCGTACCGAACGGACTCATACTTGAAAACGCCGCGAAACTCGCCGCCGCCGGCGGAAAGCTCTGGATTCGCATTCCCGTCATGCCCATGTTCAACGACTCGCGGGAGCATTTTGAGGAGTATATAAGGTTTCTCGACGCCCTGCGCGGCGCGGTCATAATGATCCAGCTTCTGCCCTACCATAAAATGGGTTTGTCGAAGTATGACCGGCTTCTCACGCCGCGCCGGGTGTTCTCGGCGGAGCCGCCAGCGGACTCGCTCATGGAGTCGCGGCGCGAGATGCTCGCGTCGGCGGGTTTCCCGGTACGCGTACATTAGCTCACCGAGAGCAAGTGGAACACCGCAACGCATTCTCAAAGAAAACAATGTCAGGAGTTGAGCGATATGAAAATCCCAAGGTATGCATACCTGCAACCCGGCGCGCCCACGACACAGGCGAAGCTGCTGTTCTCCGACGCGACGGTGCTGCTGCCGAAATTCGACCGCCCCGTCTCCGTCGTGGAGAACTTCAAGCGTGCGGCGCGCCGCGATAATCCCTATTGGGTCCCGAACGCGCTGACCGACATGCAGACGTTCAACCCGACGGATTTGCTGTATTCCACCGCGCTCGTCTCCGGCAACGCGGAGAACACGCGCTTTGTCGACTGGTTCGGCGCGGACTGGACGTATGTCGTCTCCGCCGGCGGCCCCATGCTCACCCCCGGCGCGCCGCAGATCATCGAGGACATTACGCGGTGGGAAAACTCCGTAAAATTCCCCGACCTCAAAAACTGGGACTTCGCGCCGCAGGCGCGGGAGTTCATGAACGGCGAATACGATCTGGAGCGCGCGCTGTGCACGGATATCGGCATCGGCTGCACCGAGCGGCTCGTGTCCCTCATGGGCGGCTATACCGAAACGATGATCGCCTTCGCCACCGAGCCGGAGGCGTGCGCTGATTTTTTCGAGCGTTTTATCGACTTTGAGATAGAGCATTTCGACAGGCTTCTGGAGCATTATCCAATCAGCATGATTACCTATCACGACGACTGGGGCAACGAGAAGGACACGTTCTTCTCACCGCAAATGCTGGAGGATATGATCTACGCGCCGACAAAGCGGTTTTTTGACCACGTAAAGTCCCGCGACACAGTTGTGGAGCTGCACAGCTGCGGAAACATCAACCGCTTCATCCCGTACATGATCAAGATGGGCGTGGATTTCATGCAGATACAGCGGCGCGTGGTGGATTTCCCCGCAGTCAAGGAAAAGTTCGGCGGTCAAATCGGTCTCTGCGGCGGTATCGAGGGGCTTGATTTCACAAGCCCGACGCCTCCGGAGGAGGAGCTGCTGCAAATGATCCGCCACACGATAGACGCGCTCGGCTCGGGAGGTGGGCTGTATCTCGGGATGTGGATGACGGAGCCGGAGGCGCTCTGGCGCGGCACGAACGAGATCTACGCCTACAGCAGCGAGAAATACGCGAGGGAGCGCGGCGCATAGCCGCCGATATTTCGGGGAGGTAATTTATGTTTGAATGGACGCCGGTATCAGACCGTATCGCAGCGATACGCGCGCGTAAAGACGGATTTTTCCGCGGCGAGCGCATCACCGTCAACACCGAGCGCACGCAGCTCTACACCGACTATTGCCGCGAGCACGACAACGAGCACCCGCTGTTAAAGCGCGCGGGCGCGCTCCTCTACTGGGCACAGAACAAGGACTGCGCAGTGTTCGACGATGACATGATCGTCGGCACGCTCGGCCCGGACGAGCAGAGTCTGAGCTTTTACACGGACTGGGGCGCGCGCTGGCTCCCCGCCGCCACGGACGAGGCGACGTTCAAGGACGCGTGGCAGTCCGAGGGCTCGGTGTACATGAGCGACGCGCAGCGCGAAACGCTCCTCGATGCATATGACTACTGGAAAGACCGCTCGCTCTCGGCATTGCTCGAGGGCGCGATGACTGAGGATATATGGGACGCGTTCGGGCGCGGCGCGGCGTTCCCATTCACGAGCAAATACGATGAGGGTTACGCCGGAATCGGCGGCGTGGCTCAAGGGCACTACATCGCGAACTTTGACAAGGCGGTGAACGTCGGCTTCGGTGCCGCTCGGCGTGAGGCTCTCGCGAAAATCGAGGCGCAGCGCGGCAAAATCTTCGGCGACGCCGCGAAAAAACACGTGTTCTACCACGCGATGGTGCGCGTGTGCGACGCGGCGATACTCCTGTCAAAGCGCTACGCCGCGTCCTGCCGGGTCAAGGCCGTGACGGAGGACGCGCCCCGCCGCGCGGAGCTGTTGCAAATGGCCGACTCGCTGGAGTGGATCATGGATAACCCCGCGCGGACGTATTGGGAGGGACTTCAGGTGATCATCCTCTATCAGCTGCTGCTCTCCACCGACGCGCAGCAGCACGGGCAATCCATGGGTCGCGTCGATAAATACGCCGGGCATCTGCTCGAACGCCAACTCGCCGACGGCAGCATTACGCCGGAGCGCGCGCAGGAGTATTCCGATGCGTTCATTCTCCGCGTGATGGACTTCATCATGATCCACGGCTTTACTTTGGACAACAATACGCTCATCGACCTGCGGAAAAAGAACATGAACGCGTACTCCATGATGTTCACCTTTGTGAATCCTACCGCGGGCATTGCGCTCACGCTCGGCGGGACGCGCCCGGACGGAGCGGACGACTCAAACGCGGCGACGCTGTGCCTCCTGCGCACCTACGGGCGCATGAAAATCACCGACCCGACCGTCGCCCTGCGCGTAAGCCGGAAGACGCCGGAGGAGATCTGGCGCACCGGCATAGAGGCGAGCAAGCTCGCTGGCGGCATGCCGCAGTTTCAGAACGACGACATGATAATCCCCATGATGGAGAGCATTGGCTTCACGCGCGAAGATGCGCATAACTACAGCATTGTCGGCTGTGTGGAACCGAGCGGCACCGGCAACGAGTGGTCTGCCTCCGGCAACACGGGCAGCGAGTCGATCTGGAACATGATGGAGGCGTTCCAGATCGCGGTTCACGGCGGGGTACACCCGCGTACCGGAAAGACGGCGATCCCCTGCAAAAAGCTGTATGAATACGCCGATTTCGACGAATTTAAGGACACACTCCGCCGCCAAATGCAGTTCTGCATGGACTGGACGGTGTCATACGCCAATATGTTTGAGATGGTATACTCGGCGAATTTCCCGTGTGTTGCGGCGTCCTCGCTGATGGACGGCTGCATGGAGTCCGGGGTTGACGCGGCGGCGGGCGGCGCGAAATACAACCGCACCGGACTCACCGCCTGCGGCACGGCGAACGTCGGCGACAGCCTCATGGCTATAAAAAAGCTCTGTTTCGACGACAAAACCGTGACCCTGCGCGAACTTTACGACGCGCTTGCCGCAAACTGGGACGGCTATGAGCAACTGCGCCAGACGGTGATCAACGCCGTGCCGCACTACGGCAACGACGACGCGGAGGCGGACGAGCTCGCGGCGTGGGCGCTGGGTCTGTTCGCCGATAGTATCTCAAGCGGGCGCGGCGCGCGCGGAAACTACTGCGGAGGGACATTTACGATGACGGCGAACGTCATGATGGGTCAGATGACCGGCGCGACGCCCGATGGACGCAGAGCGGGAGAGCCGCTGGCTGACGCGATCTCCCCGCGCCAGGGTTTCGACAAAAACGGACCCACGGCGTATCTGCGCTCCGCGGCGAAGCTTCCGCACAACAAGCTCACGAATGGCGACCAGCTCAATCTGCGCTTCACGCCGTCGTCCGTCGCGGGGGAGGAGGGCGCGGCAAAGCTACGCAGCGTAATGCAGACGTATTTCCGTCTTGGCGGTATGCAGGCGCAGTTCAACGTCGTCAGCACCGAGCAGCTCCACGCGGCGCCCGCAGCGGCGGGGCTTGTCGCCATGGCTGACGGCCGCGCGACGATGGAAACCCTCTGGCAGGAGCGGCGCGCCCCCGGCGACACGGCAACGATCTGGCTCGTCAACAGC
>JAISBX010000152.1 GCA_031265965.1 Oscillospiraceae bacterium
ACGCCCGAAACGGCCGGGTGAGACGGAAAACCGTACTGCTTTCTTTTGACAAATGAATAATAGCACAGCTTTTCGGCCGTGTCAACTGTTTTTTCCGCCTTTTCCATTCATCATAATAATTTTTTTCGCGTACCGGTTGACAGGCGGTGCGCGGCGTGGTATTATATATGCGCCGCAGGGCTTCGTCACGAAGGCGGGCGCGCGGATTTCGGCGAATATCGCGATACCGACAATTTCATACTATATTGAATTTAGCCACGAAGGTTGATTGCGCCGCGCAAATGCGGCATATTTACCGGCGTGGTTTTTTGCCGCGCGAAAATCAACAATACGGGCTTACAGCCCGGTCGCCCAAACCGGGCGGCTGAAGAAAGGAACCGAAAAAATGAAAAAATTCTTTGCGCTGCTTCTCTCCCTCTCACTGCTGATGTCCTTGTCTGCAATCCTTGCCGCCTGCGGCGGCGGGGATAACAATGTCTCCGACGGGCGGGGGAGTGAAGTTACTATCGGCTTTACGAGCATACCGTCGAACTACGACCCGCTGAACGGCTTCACAAACGGCGTGCAGCTCCTGTTTTCCGCGCTCGTGCAGACCGACGCGGATATGAACGTCGTGCCCGACCTCGCAGAGTCGTATGACGTAAGCGGCGACGCGCTCACGTACACGTTCAAGCTGCGCGGGGGCGTCCGCTTCACGGACGGCTCGCCCGTCACAGCGTCCGACGTCGTGTTCAGCTACAATACGCTGATGGCGAACGCCACGGGCATCGACCTGTCGGCGGTGGAGAGCGTCGCGGCGGCCGGCGGCGATATAATCATAAAGCTGAAGCAGCCGCGCTCGGTGTTTATTCTCACCGCCGCGCAGGTGGGCATCGTGCCCGAGCACGCGTACGGCGACGGCTTCGCGCTCGCCCCCGTCGGCTCCGGCCCGTTCAAGCTCGCGCAGTACGATGTGGATCAGCAGTTTATACTGGAGGCGAACGGGGATTATTACGCGGGCGCGCCGGCGATCTCGCGGGCGATTTTTCTCAAGATGTCCGACGAGGACACGCGCCTGCTCGCGGCGAAAGCCGGGCAGGTGGATATAACGCTGACCTCCGCCGTCAACGCCGCCGCGAACACGATAGACGGCTACGCTCTGCTCGTCGAAAAATCAGTAGATAATATGGGCATAGCCGCGCCCGTCGTCCCGGATACCGGAGATGTGAACGAGTACGGCTACAAGCTCGGCAATAACGTCACGAGCGATATCGCGATACGCAAGGCGCTCGCCTACGGGCTCGACCGGCAGAAGATCTGCGACGAGGCGCTCTCCGGCTACGCATCCCCGTCCTACACGGAAAACGACGGTATGCCGTGGTCGAACCCCGAGAGCGCCATTGAATACGACCTCGCCCTCGCGGTAAAATATCTTGAGGACGCCGGCTGGACGGATACGGACGGCGACGGCATACGCGAAAAGGACGGCGTGCGCGCTTCCTTCCCGCTGCTGTACTTCGCGGGCGATAGCGTCCGGCAGGCGGTGGCGATGTCGGCGGCGAATCAGGCGCGCGACGGCCTCGGCATAGAGATAATAGTCGAGGGCGCGGGCGAGGATCTCAGCGAGCGCATGTTCTCCGAGCCTATGATACTCGCGTGGGGCAGTAGCAACCCGATGACGACGTATATGCTGTTCCACAGCTCAAACGCGGGCAAGGACGACTGGTACAACCCAGAAAACTACCGCAGCGGGACCGTGGACGGCTATCTCGACTCGGCTCTCGGCGCCGCGAGCATCGAGGAGTCCATCCCGTATTGGCAGAACGCGCAGTGGGACGGCGAGACAGGCACGTCGATGCGCGGCGACGCGCCGTATGTCTTCCTCATAAACAAGGATCATCTCTACTGGGTCCGCGAGGGCCTCGACACCGGCACGCAAAAGATCCACGCCCACGGCGACGCGTGGCCGCTCGTAGAAAACCTGAAAAATTGGCGATGGAATTAAAACCGCGTTTTGCGGAGTGAGAGGGTAGTATGAGATCAGTTGCGATATATATAATACGCGGGGTAACGCTGCTGCTGGCGGTGTCGGTGCTGGCGTTTGCGCTGGCGTCGCTGTCGCCGATCGACCCGATACGCAGGTACATTCAGGCGAACCCCGGCGTGTCCGCCGAAAACGTCGCGAAGATGGAGGAGTACTGGGGGCTGAACGACCCTCCCGTGGGGCGGTACTTCAAGTGGCTGTCCGCTATTTTACACGGCGACTGGGGCGTGAGCACGTCGTTCCGGCGTCCCGTGCTCGAGGTCATAGGTGTGAGGTTCAAGGCGTCGCTCGCGCTTATGATGACGGCGTGGGTGTTCTCCGGCGTCCTCGGCTTCGCGGTGGGGTGCGTTATGGGCGTGTTCCGCGGGCGGTGGCCCGACAGGATAATAAAGCGCGTGTGTTTGATCATGTGCTCGATCCCGACGTTTTGGATAGGGCTCGTGTTCCTCGCCGTGTTCTCGGCTATGCTCGGGTGGTTCCCGTTCGGGCTGGCGGTGCCGCCGGGGTTGCCGCCTGAGGCCGTGACGCTCGGGCAGCGGATACACCACCTCGTTTTGCCCGCGATGACGCTCAGCTTCCTGTCGTTCGCCAACCTTGCCCTGCACACGCGCGAGAAGCTGATAGACGGCTACGGCAGCGACTGGGCGCTGTTCGCGCGCGCGCGCGGCGAGAGCGACGCGAAAATTCTGTTCCGGCACGGGATACGAAACGCGCTGATACCCGCTATGACCATGCAGTTCGGCTCGTTCGCGGAGCTGTTCGGCGGCTCGGTGTTCGCGGAGAACATATTCAGCTATCCCGGCCTCGGCGCCGCCGT
>JAISBX010000036.1 GCA_031265965.1 Oscillospiraceae bacterium
TCCTTGACCGCCAATCGCGGCAAGTCCCTCACGACCTCGACCAAGAACCAATCGGGAAGCGTCCTGTCATTTTCGTCCGGCGAGACGGCCATTTGCGCTATTTCAAGGCTGATAGCCGCCAAGTCCTTGAGCAGCGCCTTCGCCCTGAACGTCAGGTTTTTTGCCGATGCGGACATCTTCTCTTTTTCGGGCGGCAATTCCTTGATCATCTGTGCCCTGAAGCTCTGCGCGAGGAAATACAGCGAATCCCTGTCCTCCGGCGCGGCGGGAAACTTCTGGTCGCCGTTTATGATGGCGGACAGCGCAGATCGGTTTTTTATGTTTGTCACAAAGGCGCAAAATTGTGTGGCGTGAATCTGCGAAAGGCATCCGTACGCCAGTACTTTCAATTGCTTTTCATCGATCTCCGTGTGCGCGTGTATGGCGTCGGACAGCATATGCCACGAACGCGGCGTGGAAAACGGTTCCTCGGTCTTAGGCGGCTGTTTCCACAGATGGTCGGGGCGCAAGCCGATGTATTCTATTACATACGGGTGGATATTGTTGCTCCCCGCCCAGTCCAGCCATTCGCGGTGGGACGCGGTGAGCTCGACGTGGAACATGCGGTTGATGAGCGCGCTCGACATCGGTTTTACAATGGCGTTATCCTGCGCCCGGTTGCCCGCCCCGATCACGATCGAGCCCTTCGGCAGGGCGTACTCGCCTATGCGACGGTCGTGGATCAGACTGTAAAAAGATTTCTGCACCTCCTGCGAACAGGCGTTCAGTTCGTCGAGGAAGAGACAGTAAGCCTCGTCCCGCGCGATCATACGCGGCGGGCAGAACACGCTCTTGCCATCTACGATCTGCGGCACACCGATTATATCCTCCGGCGCGAGCTGGCTTCCCAGCAACGACACACAGGGCAGCCCGAGTTCATCCGCGAAGCGCTCCACAATAGAGGACTTGCCTATGCCCGGCGCTCCCCAGATGAAAACAGGGCGCACAGTAGCGACATTCAGCAACACATCCGACAGCTGGCTCTGATTTACGGTGATAGATATGTTCATATGTTCTCCTTACATTAAGCTATATAAGCTTAACGCCAAAATCGACCATATGCAAGTTACGGTTGTATGACAATTATTTCCCTTTCGTATCAATGATATCTTGCACCACAATTGGTGGATACAAACCTATAGGTTTGTATCCAAATTTCTACGGAACAGCGCGCGCTTGAAAAAACGGCGCGTTTGGATTATACTGTCGCCATAATACGGACAAAATATGTGGCCGGGGGGTATGGCGCGGTATGTCGATAGACGGGAAGCTGCTTGCGGGGGCCATCGCGAAGCACGGGGAGATGAAGAGCGCAGCTGAGCGCGACTACGCGCGCAGGCTTGCCCGGGCGTTTGCCGTCAGTGACCGGCTGAGCGAGATAGACGGAGAGCTGCGTTCCGCGGCGGCGCGCGCCATAGGATCGGCGCTGAAGGCCGGCGGCGGCGCGTACGCCGCAGTGGAGGACGTCGGGCGCCGCAATCTGGCGCTGCAAAAGGAGCTGGGAGACGAACTGCGGCGTCTGGGTTTCCCGCGCGACTATCTGGACGAGCGCCCCATGTGCCCGAGGTGCGGCGACCGCGGATTTATAGGGACTGAGATGTGCTCGTGCCTCGCGGCGCTGTACAGGGACGAACAGCGCGAGGCGCTGTCGAGCCTGCCGGGTCTCGGCGACGCGACGTTCGACGCGTTCAGCGCGGGCTGGTACGACGATACGCCGGACGCGCGCACCGGCGTATCTCCCCGCCGCAGCATGGAGATGGTCTACGAGATATGCGTCAATTACGCGCGGAAGTTCGGCGAGCGGTCGGTGAACCTGTTTTTTACGGGCGCGCCCGGTCTGGGAAAGACGTTCCTGTCGGCGTGTATAGCTCGCGCCGTGTCCGAGAGCGGCCACAGTGTAGTATACGACACGGCAACGGCCATTTTCGCGTGTTTCGAGGAGCGGCGATTCGGAAGATCCGACGAGTCCGGCGGCGCGGATGCGGAGATAGGCAGATATAACGGCTGCGATCTGCTCATAGCTGACGATCTGGGCGCCGAGCTGACCACCGCGTTTACCGTCAGCGCTCTTCACACGCTCATAAACACGCGCCTGACGGCGAATAAAAAGACAGTGATAAGCTCCAACCTGTCGATCGACGAGGTGCGGACGCGGTATTCGCCCGCGATAGCCTCGCGTCTGGAGGGGGAATACCAAGCGCTGCGCTTCTACGGAGACGACATACGCCTAAAAAAGAAGGAATTGTGAATAATACGCAGGTACTTGCCGCATCAAACCCGGTAACCTATAGACAATGCCGGACAGACTGTGGTATAATGCCCGTATGAGGACAGACGTTTTAGGTGTCGGGTTCGACAATATTACTGTTGCCGAGGCGGCGGAACGCGCGGCGGGGATGATGGCGGGCGGCGGGCGCGGGTATGTGGTCACTCCGAATCCGGAAATCATCTGGATGTGCAGGCGGGACGATGCGCTCAAACGGGCGATCGACGGCGCGGCGCTTGTCCTGCCGGACGGCGTCGGCGTGACGCTGGGCGCGTGCATACTCGGGCGCCCGCTGAGCGGACGCGTCCCGGGCATCGACTTCGCGGAGGCGCTTCTGGCGCAGACTGCCGCTTCCGGCGGACGAGTCTTTCTGTTCGGGGCGAAGCCGGGAGTCGCGGAGGCGGCGGCGGGGAAGCTCACGGAGAGGTATCCCGGACTGACCGTGGCGGGCGTATCCGACGGATATTTCAGCGACGACTCGGCTATAATCGATAAGATAAACGCCGCGTCTCCCGACCTCCTGTTCGTATGTCTCGGCGCTCCTAAACAGGAGCTCTGGCTGGCGGAGCGCGCAGACCGCGTAAACGCGGCGCTGTGCGTCGGATTGGGGGGCGCTCTGGACGTGTTTGCGGGCACTGTCAGGCGTGCGCCGGCGCTCTGGAGCAGGCTCGGTATCGAGTGGCTCTACAGGCTCATACGCGAGCCGCGGCGTATCCTGCGTATGTCAAGGCTGCCGCTCTATCTGCTCGCTGTGATTTGGAGCAGACTGCGCGGCGGAAACGGAAACTGAGGTGGTTTTATGGGCTCGCTCATCGTATTGGAGGGCATAGACGGAAGCGGTAAATCCACACAATTCGAGCTGCTGTGCGACAGACTCGGCCGCGAGGGGCGCGATTTTATGCGTGTGACGTTCCCCGCGTACGGAGAGCCGTCGTCGGCGCTCGTCAAGATGTATCTGAGCGGACAGTTCGGCTCCGACCCGGACGATGTGAATCCCTACGCGGCCTCGGCGTTTTTCGCGGTGGACAGATTCGCCTCCTATAAACGCCTGTGGGGGGAATACTATGACGGCGGCGGCGTCGTGGTGACTGACCGCTACACCACGAGCAACGCCATACATCAGGGCTCAAAGCTCGAAGGCGCGCGGCGTTCGGCGTTTTTCGAGTGGCTTTATGAATTTGAGTTCAAGCTGATGGGACTGCCCGCGCCGGAGCTCGTGCTGTATATGGATATACCCGCGCAACTGGCGGCCGAGCGGAGACGCGAGCGCGAATCGGAGACCGGAGCGCCGTCCGATATACACGAACGCGACCTGCCGTATCTCGGCAGATGCGCCGAATGCGGCCGCGAAGCCGCCGCGCATTACGGCTGGCGCGTGATACGCGCTCTCGCGGACGGCGGCCGCCCGCGGGACAGGGACGAGCTGCACGATGAGATATACGGCGTTATAGGAGGTGTGTTAGTGTGAAAAATTCAACCGATGAGAAAAAACGTTTGCGTGCGGACGCCCTGCGTGAGATCGACTCGCTGCCGGAGGCGTACGTCGAGTCCAGCGACGCGGGCATCCTCGCGAATCTGACGGTATTGCCGGAATTCATTTCCGCGGGAGTGATAATGTTCTATTACAGCGTTGACCGCGAGCCGGATACGCGAAAGGCCATCGAGTCGGCGCTGCGGCAGGGCAAGACGGTCGCCCTGCCCATATCGTACGGCGGCGGCGTCATGCGAGCTCACGAGCTCACGGATCCCGGCCTCCTGACGGACGGCCTGCACGGCATACCCGCCCCGCCGGAGAGCGCTCGGCTGATAGACGCGGACGAGATAGACCTCGTCATAGTGCCCGCCGTAAACTTTGACGCGCAGGGGTACAGGCT
>JAISBX010000055.1 GCA_031265965.1 Oscillospiraceae bacterium
GAGCGTGCGACCGCGTATGCCGGCCTGCTGTCTGGCGAGCATGGCGCGGTTCGTCACGCTCAAGCCGGCGGCCCGCATGGCCTCGCCTATTCCGGGCGCCATGCGGGTACATACGGCAAGCGTCGCCTCCGGCGTGATGTCGCGCGGGGAGAAGCCCGTCCCGCCCGTCGTCACGGTCAGAGCGACGCCGAGCGTATCCGCGCAGCTTATCAGTTCCGCCTCGATCTGCGCCTGCTCGTCCGGCACGACCGCCGTATGGACGACGTCGTATCCGGCGCCGCGGAGCATCCGGCCCACGAGCGGCCCGCCCTCATCCTCGCGCTGCCCGGCGGCGCCCTTATCGCTGACCGTTATTACCGCCGCGGTGTACATATGAACAGTTTGTCTCACGGCAGCAAAAATACACCGCCTGTGTTTGGCTTTTCAAACTCTACCAGAAATGCCTCGATCTCATCTTTCGCGCCCTTCAAGGAGTGAAAGCGGTAATTGCCGCAACTGTCGGGCCGCGCGCCGGGTATCTCGTCATACGACCGGCTCTCTCTCATGAGCGCGAGCCAAAAGCGCTTTTGCTTCATTCGCCCCTGTGTAATAAATGTGCAGTAGAACCCCGTCAGACACCCCATAGGCGACAGATCCAATACGATCTCCCCGTCCATATCCGTGGTCATTCTGTACAGGCTGTCGGCCAGAAGGTGTTCGAGGGTGTGCGACACCTCGGGCGACATATAGTCGGTGTTCGGGGTGCGGAACCTTATGTCCGCCTTTTTTATGACGCAGTCGCCCGAATCGTACTGGTCATATATCGTGACGGTCCCTCCTCTTATTTTGCGGTGATCCCTGCTGAACGATTTCACTGATGAAGGTTTCAATTGTACGCACATCCTTTCAATAATTGCCGCTTGAATTATATCTTTGTATTATATCATGAAATTGCTCTGCAATGTCATGATATATCGCCATGTGGCGCGTCCCGCGCCACGGCTCAAAGTTGTTTAAGCGCGTGCCCGCACAGCGGGCACATGCGCGTGATATAATGTGCGTATACGCACATTATATCACAAATTGCCTAACAGCCGCTCCATCCGCCGGAGCTCGTCCGGATCGGGCGCAGACGGCTGCCTCGCGCCCGAAGGCGGAGCGCGGCGCTTCTTGTCGCCGCGCTGTATCTCCTCGGCGGTGTGAAGCCCCTTGCCGTGCCAGTTGTTGATTATGGAATCCATATATTTCCATGCCAGCTTGCCCGTGTTGACGAGCGTCCTGTCGTACGCGATCGCGACAGTCTCCGGCGTAAAGCCCATCGCCAGCCAACTGTCCACATAGCGCTGCTCCGACGCGGACAGTTCGCGGTCCTTTATCCGAAGCGCCTCCCGTATCTCGGCGGACGCGCCGCGGCGGGCCTCCAGCTCCCTGATGAGCGTCTCCGCGCGCTCCAGCGAGAACACGCCGGCGCGTTCCCACGTGTAGGCGGCCTTTTCGATGTAGCGCATACTCGGCATACGCGCCGAGCCGTCGCGCGCGCGGCTGCACATTATACAGTAGTTTACAAGGTGCAGTATGACCTCGGGCGGCAGGCCGAGAAAGTCGTACATGCCGTACAGTCGCGTCAGATCGTCCGACGACAGCAGCTTCCCGAGCGATTTTTGTACCTCCTGCACCAGCTCGCGGAACACGGGGCTGCCGCTCATGCCGCGTTTGATGTCCTCCGCCGTGTACTCCGGGAGCTCGTCGCTCTGCGGAAGCTGCCGCGCGGGCGGCGGCTCCGGCGCCTGCGCCGCCTCGTACATGACGAGCCCGAGCCTGTGCAGGCGCGTCATCGCGGCGGAGACGTCCGCGGGCGCGCGCCCCAGCTCACGGCTTGTCTGTTCAAGAGGGCTCATACCGCGCGTTCTGAGTATGTAGAGGTACAGCAGGGCGGCATTGCCGTCGCCGGCGCTTACTAGCTTATCGATCGCCTGCCCCGAGACCGTCACGGCGTCCGGCCACGGCAGCGAAAGCTTTATATCAGGCATAATTCATCTTCCTATTATTTATACTTGCCACTTGATGGAGACTGACGCGATGAGGTTGATGAGCGCGTGGAGCGTTATTGACGACCAGATGCTGCCGCCGCGCTCAAAGCACCACGCGAGCACGATAGCCGCCGGTATGTACTGGAGCGTGTACAGCAGATCCACCCACCGGAAGTCCGAGAGGAAATACGGCCACAGATGGTACAGCGCGAAAGCGGCCGCCGACACGGCGTACGCGGCGACGCGGGCGCGGCGGCGTATGGAGCCGAACAGCGCGCCGCGGAACATAGTCTCCTCGACGACGGGCGCGAACAGCACCGAAACCACGAGCATAGCGTCCGGATTCAGCTTCACCTCGTCTATGACCTCCTGCGAGTTCGGGTTCACAAGGTTTTCCATGAACTGGCCGAGAAGGAACGCCACCGCCATGTTCGCGACGAAATAGACGACGATCCCGACCGCTACGGACTGTAATATCCGCGAAAAACCGTCAAACATGTCGGCGAACGACGCTTTGAGGAACTTGAACGTCGTAAGCAGAATAAAGATAAAGCTGACGGTGTACGCCGCGAGCGTGAGATTGACGGATTTCAGCTCGAGCCCGAGGAGCGGGAACAGAAAATATAGTCCGAGCGGAAGCACAAAGGCGTGTACGGGGATATACGCTATCCCGGCGACGCGCTCGGCCACGGTCATCGGAAGCTTAAAGGCTCGTTTCATCGTCTTGACCATTCCTCAAATCAATTTCTTCAGCTCAAACAGCAGATTCAGTGCCTCCAGCGGCGTTATAGTGTCGATATTCGCGCCGCGCAGTCGCTCGGTGAGCTCACGGGCGCCGAGGTCCCCGAGAGACATCTGACTGTCCTCGCCGCCGGCGCCGCTCGCGTTCCCGCCCGGCGGCGGCCGCCCCTGCGCGCTCTCGAGCTCCCGGAGCGCCGCTTTCGCGCGCTTTATTATATGCGCCGGGACTCCCGCGAGCTTTGCCACCTCGATGCCGTAGCTGTCGTCCGCGCCGCCCGGGACTATCTTGCGCAGGAATATGATGTCGTCTCCGCGTTTTTTGGCGGAAATGCTGTAATTTTTCACCCCGTCGCACTGCTGTTCGAGCGACTGGAGCTCGTGATAGTGCGTGGCGAACAGCGTCTTGGCGCCGAGGGCGCGCCTGTCCGCGCAGTGCTCCAGTATTGCCCGCGCCATCGCCATGCCGTCGAAGGTGGACGTGCCGCGCCCGATCTCATCGAGAATGAGAAGGCTGCGCCGCGTCGCGCCCGCGATGATATCCGCGACCTCCGCCATTTCCACCATGAACGTGGACTTCCCGGACGCGAGGTCGTCGGACGCCCCTATGCGCGTGAACACCCTGTCAACGACGCCTATGCGCGCCGAACGCGCCGGCACGAACGAGCCCATTTGCGCCATGAGCGTGATGAGCGCCGTCTGACGCATGTACGTGGACTTGCCGGCCATGTTGGGCCCCGTTATTATGGCGACGCGCTGCGCGTCGGTATCGAGGTATGTGTCGTTCGGGACGAACAGCGTGCCGGACTGCGTCTGTTCGACTACGGGGTGGCGCCCGTCGCGGATGTCGATGACGCCCGACGCGTCCACCTCGGGCATACAATAGCCGTTTTGCGCCGCGGTCTCCGCCAGAGAGCACAGCGCGTCCACCGCCGCTATGGCGGACGACGTATCCTGCACCCGCGCGACGCGCTCCGCCACGCTCAGGCGAAGCTGGTTGAACAGCTCGTATTCCAGCGATGCGAGCCTGTCGCGCGCCGTCAGCAGCTCGCTCTCGAGCGCCTTGAGCTCACCCGTTATGAACCGCTCGCAGTTTGCCAGCGTCTGCTTGCGAGTGTAGTCGTCCGGCACGTCGTCGGAGCTGGAGCGCGGTATCTCGATGTAGTAGCCGAACACGCGGTTGTAGCCGAGCTTGAGCTTTTTCCCCGTGCGTTCGCGTTCTCGGACCTCGATGTCCGCCATTGCGGCGCTGCTGTTTTTGAGCAGCGCGCGCAGTCTGTCCACCTCGCCGTCTACGCCGTCTCTTATCATGCCGCCCTCGCGCGCGGAAAACGGCGGCTCGTCGCCCAATGTGCCGTTGACGTCGGCTCCTATGTCCGGCAGCGCGTCCATCCCGCGGGCCTCGGCGAGCAGCGCCGAGCGCATGGGCGCCAGCAGGCTTGTGAGGACCGGTATGCGCGCTATCGAGTACGCGAGCGCCTTTAGGTCGCGTGGCCCCGCGCTGCCGTACACCGCCCTGCCGATGAGACGCTCCATGTCCCCGATCTCGCGCAGCGCCAGACCGGCCTCGCCGCGCGTCACGGCGTCGGCTCGCAGCTCGTCCACCGCCCTGAGACGCCGCGTAATCTCGGCGGGCGAGAGCAGAGGGCGCAGCACCCACGACCTGAGCAGGCGCCGGCCCATAGGCGTTTTTGTCCTGTCGAGCACCCACAGCAGGCTTCCGCGCTTCTCGCCGCTGTGAGAGGACACCGCAAGCTCCAGATTGCGCAGCGTCTGAATGTCGAGCTCCATATATCCGCCGCCGGTGTCGTGCCGCAGCGTCCGGAGGTGCGAGACGTCCGTCTTTTGGGTTTGCGTTATGTAGCGCAGCAGGCCGCCCACGGCGCACATGCCCGCGCCCCCGTCGCGCAGGCCTATGTCCGCCGGGCTGCCCACGTCAAACTGCGCGCACACCGCCGCGCGCGCCCTGTCGCGCTCAAACAGCGCGTCGTCGCGCGAGACAAGCGCGCCGAGCCTTTCGGTCAGCAGCGCCCGCAGCCGCGCGTCCGAATCGGCGCGCGCGTTGAGTATCGCCTCGGCGGGAGCGTGGGCGGACAGCTCGTTTTCCAGACGTCCGGAGCCAATGTCAGGCAGCTCCGAGACGGATATTTCGCCCGTCGAGAGCTCCGCGAAGCAGACGGCGGCGCCGCCCGCGCCCGCGTCCGCGTACACCGCGCACAGATAATTCGGCCTGCCCTCGTCGAGCATGGACGCGTCGATGAGCGTGCCGGGCGTCACTATGCGCACGATGTCGCGCTCGACGAGGCCCTTGGCCGTCGCGGGATCCTCCATCTGCTCGCATATGGCGACCTTGTAGCCCTTTGCTATGAGGCGCGCTATATAGCTCTCGGCGGCGTGATACGGGACGCCGCACATGGGTATGGCGTCGTCCGGATCCTCCGCCGTGCGGTCGCGCGTCGTGAGCGTCAGGTCGAGTTCCCGCGAGGCGGCGCGCGCGTCGTCCCCGAACATCTCGTAGAAGTCGCCGAGCCGGAAGAACAAAATGGCGTCGGGGTTGCGCTCCTTTATCTCAAAATACTGCCGCATCATCGGCGTTACAGCCATCCGCGCACCACCTCCCGTCTATATCGTCTATATCACGCCCCGTCGCGCCTCGCGCGAAAAACCAGCAATTTACTCAGGATATAATTGGCAATAATTACCAAAACAAGCGCCGATATTTTTCCTATGTACTTGTCGAGACCTATTGCGATCACGAGCAGCCACACCACCGCCTCATCGAGCGCCATCGTGATAAGGCGCGCGCCGATAAATTTCACGAATTCAAGCCACAGCGCCCGCGCGTCGGGGCATTTGCTCCTGAACACTATGAGCTTATTTGTGACGTAGGCAAACAATATCGCGGTGATATTTGAGATCAGATTGCCTACCAGAAGCGGCAGCGGCAATATATCCGTCGTCAGCGCGAGCGAGCCTATGCCGACGAGCGTCGTCAGGACGCCTATTACGGCGTATCGCAGCAGTTCGCCGAACCGCTCGCCCCGCAGCGTATCAATTATCCTTCGCATCGCCGCCATCGCCGTCGTCATCATCGCCGCCGCCGTCGTCCGCTCCATCCCCGAACGGCACGGGCTCGCGCGTCACGTCGTCGATATACGCAAACCCCTCGTACTCGTCCGTGTCGGCTGGCAGGCCGCGCTCCGTCAGCCGCGAGCGTATGAAGCCGCTGACCGCCGCGTATATGAGCGCGAACACAGGCACGCCGAGCAAAAAGCCCGTAAATCCGAACATGACGCCGAAAAGCAGTATCGCGAACAGTATCCAGAAGCCCGACATGCCGGACTTGCTCCCCTGAAGCGCCGGATACAGTATATTCCCGTCGATCTGCTGCACTATCACGATGAACACGACGAAAATCAGACAGTCGGTGGGATTTTCGAGCAGCAGTATGACGGCGCTCGGTATGCCGCCCACAAACGGCCCGAAAAACGGTATGACGTTCGTGACGCCCACAATGACCGAGATCAGCATGGCGTAGGGCATCTTGAATATCGCCATGAATATATAGCACGCCGCGCCCACGATAGAGGAGTCTATGAGCTTGGTGACGACAAAGCTGCCGCACACCTTGTCCGCGAAGTGGATCCCACGGATGAGCTTGTTCGTGAATCGCAGGCTGAACGCGCAGTACAGCAGCTTCTTGCCGCGCGCCGCGAACTTCTCCTTATGATACAGCATATAGACGGAAAACACAATTCCTATGCCGATGTTCGCGAGCTCCCGCAGCAGGCCGAAGACGCCGCTCGTTATGTTCGTGATTATATTGTTCGCCTGGGCGAGCAGGCCGTCTTGTATCCAGCCCGTGAGATTGTCCGTCACATAGCTCAGCAGCGTAACGGCTGCCGTCTCGAGCTCGGGGTTCTCGTCGAGCACGCTCGTCACCCAGCCCTCCGCGACGCGGTAATAGCCGGGCATCCGCGCAACTAAGCTCTCGGCGCTGCTGTACAGCCTCGGCAAAATGAGCGCGAGCGCGCCCCCGATAAGCGAAAGGAACAGCGCCATGGTCAGCAGTACGCCCAGTATGCGCGTCAGCCGGCGCGCGCGTTCGGGGCTGTCCGGGCGAAGGCGCGTACACAGCGCGCGCAGAAACGCCGACTCGAAAAACGTCATCACCTTGTTGAGCAGATACGCGAACACGAGCCCGTAGACTATGGGCGACAGCCCCCGGTAAAACGTCCGGAGCACCTCGCGCATGGCGGGCCACTTGCTCGTGAGCATATAAAACACGATAGACGCCATTATGACCAGCGCCGCCGTAACGCCCCAGCCGACGTATTGCGAGTCCCACTTAAACCGTTTTTTCATATCTCCCTGTACATCGCGCCCGCGTCGGCTTTAGCCGCCGTCTCCTGAACGGAGACGACCTCGACGCGCAGTATGCGGCCTCCGAGCTGCATTTGCAGTACGTCGCCCGGCTTGACCTCGTATGAGGCTCTGGCAGGCCTGTCGTTGACGCTCACGCGCCCCGCGTCGCACGCCTCGTTGGCCACGGTGCGCCTCTTAATGAGCCTCGACACCTTGAGATACTTGTCAAGCCGCATGAATATCCGTCCCCTTTACAACAGCGAGTATGCAGGCAAATAACGGCGCGAAATGCTCCGCGCCGTTATTTCATATAAATAATCAAAATTGTGCGGCATTGTGCGGCTCGCATCCTATAATTGAGCTACCGATTCCTTGAGCGCCTTGCCGGCCTTGAACGCCGGATATTTTGTGGCGGGGATCTCAAGCGGCTCGCCCGTCGCCAGATTTTTGCCTACGCGCGCGGCGCGCGACCTGACCTCGAACGTGCCGAAACCGAGAACTTGGACTCTGTCGCCCGTTTTCAGCGCGTCCGCGATCGTGTTGAATGTAGCCGCGTACGCCTTTTCGCTGTCCTTGCGGGTGAGTCCCGTGCTGTCAGAAATTGCTGTAATGATCTCCGATTTATTCATTCGTATGATTCCTCCCGGCATAAAGCCCAATAATTTTGCGGATCGTTTTCAAACTCTACCATACTTTCCGCTCTTTCGCAACCCTTAATGATAAATTTTCTTGAAATTTTCTTGATAAAATTTGGACTAATCAGGTAAAGTTACATATTTTTTCCTGATCCTCCCGTACGGCGCGCGCCTGTCATTTAAGCCGGAGAATATCGGCAAGCCTCCCGCCGCGCGGTATCGCCTTCAAGTCGTCGCGCGTTATCGCGCCCGTGAGCAGCACGAGCGCCAGATACACGACGGCGCCGACCACTACCGAGGCGCCGAGACACAGGACCGTCGTCATCCTGCCCGTGCCGAGCGCGCGCGTGAGCAGCCGCGTGAACAGATGGTACGCGGAGAATACGGCCACGCCCATGACGCCCGTGCAGAACGCCGGCTTCAAAAACGCGCCCGCGAAACGCGGCCTGTTCTTCACCCGGCGCGCTATCGCGACGAGGTTGAGCAGCGTGATGGACAGGTAGCAGGCGAGCGTACCGAAGGACGAGCCCAGAATACCGAACTGCCTGTCGCCCACGAGCGCCCAGTCTATGGCTATCTGTATGAGCCCGCCAATGGGATACGTAAACGCCGGTATGCGCTCGTACCCGTTGGCCTGCAATATTGCCGTTGTGAGAAGCTGCGTGCAGATGAAAAACGACGCTATGCCGAAAATCGACAGGACGTTCACGCCGACGCCGCTCTGCCCGAGCAGCGCGACGAATATCGGCCGCGCCAGCACGCATATCCCTATTCCCGCCGGCATCGCCACGAGGCACGTGAGCTTCAGCGACGATTCCATCACCTCGCGCGCGTCGTGGGAGCGCCCGGACGCCACGGCGGCGGATATGGCGGGGACTATGCTCACGGTAAACGGCACTATGAGCGCGGAGGGCAGTTGCAAAAACGGCTGGCCCTTCGCGTAAGCGCCGTACAGCGCCTGCGCCTCCGACGCGAGGTAGCCCGCCCCGTGTTCCAGCCGCCAGAGGACCAGCTTAGTGTCAACTACCGTCATTATGCTCATAAACGACGCGCCGAGCGTTATGGGTATGCTCACCTTAAATATGCGCGCGAGCGTGTCCCTCCGGCTAGCCGACAGCCCTCCGTGATCGCCGGGACCGCCGAGGGCCGCCAACGCGTCCGCCCTGTCGATCCGGCGCTTGAATAAGACGAGCACGGGCAGCGCCACGGCCAGCCCGATCGACGCGCCGGATATGGCGCCCGCGGCGACGGACGGCGACGGATATCCGGCGCGCAGCAGCAGCCACGCGATCGTCAGTCCCGCGATGAGCTTGAACGAGACCTCCAGTATCTGCTTCGCGGCCGTCGGCCCCATGTTTCCGAAGCCCTGGCTGTACCCCTCGTATACGGATATAACGCAGCAGAAGAACACTCCGGGTGCCAGCGCGCGCAGTCCGGCGGCGGCGTACCCGTCGCCCAGCAGGGACGCCAGAGAGTCGCTCGCGAAGAACATGGCGAGCGCGAAAAACAGCCCCACGGCGGCAAAGGCGGGCAGCGCGACGGAAAAATACCGCTTTACGCCGCGCATATCGTCCGTAGCCCGCGCGGCCGCCACGAGGCGGGAGAGCGCCACGGGTATGCCCGACAGCGAGATCGACAGCAGCAGCGTATATATCTGATACGCCACCTGAAAATGCGCCGCGCCCTCGTCGTCGAGGATATTGTAGAGCGGGAGCTTGTAGATCGCGCCTATTATCTTCACCAAAATGGCCGTAGAGCCAAGTATGGCGACTCCGCGCAGATAACTATGTTTTTTCGCTTCAGTCAAGAAAAATACCTTCAGTCCAAACTCGATATGCCTCTTAGTCCCGGCGCCCATAATTCTATAACGCGCGGACGAAAAAAGCAATAGCGAAAAAAGTCGGAATATGGGACATTTTCCCGGTCACATATGCGGAATCTCGACAGGATATTCACGAAAAATTTACACAATCACCTGTGGAAAACCCTGTGGAAAATGTGAAGAACACCGCCCGGCACGTGATTTATTCCCTGTGGGAAATAATCCTCCGCGGTGGTTAAAATTCGGTTATCGTGAATTTTTCATGAATTTTCCCGTATCGCACCGGCTGTCGGGCGCGCCTGCTTGGAACTTTTTCCCGCGGTCTGCGTCTAAACCCCCGAGGAGGCGATAAAAATGAAATTGAACATGAAATATAGTACAGTCTTGCTCGTAATCTCGCTCGTTTTGCTCTGTTCCGCCTGCAGCGCAGGCAGCGGGGAATACCCCGCCGACATGGACGGCGCGGCGCCGTCGGCGTCTGTTGCATACACGAATACGTCAACGGTCGGGTACGATTCCGCAGGGCGCGAAGAACTTGGGGGAGGCAGGGGGGAAATCGCCGTTATAGCGGAGGGCTCCTTCGAAGCGGCCGACACAGGCGCGGCGCTCGCGCAGAAGATCATTTATTCCGCATCGGCGGAGATAGAGACCACCACCTTCGACGACACGGTAAACGACGTCTACGCCATGCTCGTCAACATCGGCGGCTTTGTAGAGGAATCCAATATCACCGGGGCCGACTATTCCGCTTCCTACTACAAATACCAGACATACCGCTCGGCGGAATTCACAATCCGGGTCCCCGGCCGTTTTTTCGATTCTCTCCCCACTGAGCTGTCCGGCCTCGGGCACGTGCTGTTCCTGCGCACGGGAGCGACGAACGTCACGGCGCAATATCTCGACACAGAATCTCGCCTGAACACCTACAGGATGGAGGAGGAGCGCCTGTTCGCCATGCTGGAGAAGGCGGATAACGTAGAGGACATGATAGCCATCGAGTCGCGCATCTCCAACGTCCGGTACGAGATCGAGTCGCTTACGTCCGCGCTGCGCAACTGGCAAAGCGAGGTGGACTACTCCACCGTGGATCTATACATCCGCGAGGTAGCCGAGCTCTCGGAGGAAGCGCCTGTCGTGACCACGTACTGGAGCGAAGTCGGCTCCGGCTTCACCGCGACATTAAAGGGCATAGGCGCGTTTTTCACGTCCGTATTCAAATACCTCATCATAGCCCTGCCCGTCCTGGTCGTTTTAGCAGTGATCGCGGCGATCGCGCTTGTTATAGTGAAGAAAAGACTCAACCCCGCCCCGCCGCCAGCGCCCACGTCCCCGCCGCAGGGCGACGACGACGACGAGAACGGCGGTATTTGATCATTGCGCGGATGCGGGTCGGATGGGCACACCGCAAAGATTCAATTCGCCGTCTGCAGTGCTTGTTTTGTTACGTCTCTTATCCCTCGATCATCCACAACCTAACACATCCGTTCGCCACAAAGCATGGGTATCTGATCAGAACGCGCATACGCACAGCCGTAGCGCCGCTCGACGCGTTTGTGTGAGGTGCGGAACGACTGGAAGACACGCACATCCACCAAGGCGGGAGGAGTGCGCCGTTAACGCGCCCCTCCGGTACGTGGCGTATTGGTGTGGTCGTCTTGTATGAGTATCCTCACGGCGTCCACCGCGATTTTTACGGCGGCTTCCGTGTCGGGCCTGTAGGAGGCGCCGGGTTCAGGATGCCGGAGTTCCTGGTTCCATATTGCGCTCAGTACGCAACCCGCCCGCGCCTGCAATATCTGCGAGACTATAAATACAGACGAGCTCTCCATCTCCGAGGCCAAGCATCCCGCCGCTATCCACGCCCGCCACTTCTCGCACAACTCGTACCCGGCGGGCATCCGCTCCGGGGAGTGCTGGCCGTAAAACGAGTCCTTGCAGTGTACCACGCCGCAATGCCACGCGGCGCCGCGCTCCTGCGATGCCGCGATCAGCGCGTTTGTGACGGAAATATCGGCGACGGCGGGGAACTCAACAGGGACATATTCCCTCGTGACGCCGTCCATGCGTATAGCGGCGTTGGCGATCACAATGTCGCCGGCGGCCACCTCGGGTGCCATGCCGCCGCACGTCCCGACGCGTATGAAATTCCTCACTCCCGCCATATACAGCTCCTCCACGCATATAGCGGCGGACGGGCCGCCGATACCGGTTGACGTCACCAGTACCGGTTCGCCCAGCAGCTCGCCTATCCACGAGGTATATTCGCGGTTTTGGCAGAGGAAGCGCGGGCGTTCGAGGAGCGCCGCTATGCTCTCGACCCTGCCGGGGTCGCCGGGCAAAATGGCGTAGCGCGCGCCGTGCGCGTCGTCCAAGCCAATATGGTACGAACTGGCGCCGTGTGCTAAATCCATAATCAAATCACCGCCTTTCACCGCCGCTAACTGCAACCTGAAATGTTACAGGCACTTTAAGGAATATTCTCTATTAATTTTCGTCGTACGCGCGGGACACTATGTCCGCTATCAACTCTTTCGTCACGGCGACGGGGGATGTTACGAAACCGGCTTTTGCCGCCATCTCGCATTGCATTACGACCTCGTCCGGTACCGCCGCGAGCAGCTCGGCTCGGTCGAGGCCGAGTTGGCGCATGTTAGGCAATCCTATCT
>JAISBX010000063.1 GCA_031265965.1 Oscillospiraceae bacterium
TCGTTGAGGCGGCTGGCGGCGCTTGAGGGGGACTTCGAGGTCTATCCCGGGCACGCGGAGAGCACGACGCTCGACAGGGAGCGCAGGTTCAACTACTATATAAAGTACGCTAACGGGGAATATCCCGCCACATGAGGCTGCGGCTGATAGGACACGATTACAAATACGCGGTGGAGCAGATAATGCTAACGCTGTTTCCCGGAGAGCTGCCCGTCTACGACGGCGGGGACGGGCGTCTGTCCGCGTGTGTGCGGCTGAGTTCCGGCCCCGTGTTTACCACGGCCTCAACGGTCATCCATGAGGACGGCGTGCGGCGGCGGGCGTCCGCGCGCGTCAGGACGGACGCGCTGACAGGCGCGCGGGAGCGCGACCGCAAGCTTCAGGCGATAATAAAGCGCTCGTTTTACAAGGCAGCGGCAGCGGGTGGGCGCGGATCCGCGTGGGGCGCGCTAACAGGCATACGTCCGGCAAAAACGGCGGAGTCCATGCTCAAACGCGGGCTGTCGGAGCGCGCGGCGGCGAGCGCGCTGACCTCCGGCTTCTATGTCTCGCCGGAGCGAGCGGCGCTTTGCGCGGAGACGGCGCGCCGCTCGCTGGATGCCGCGGCATCTCTCGGGGAACGCGACGCCGCGCTCTACATCGGCATCCCGTTTTGCCCGACACGGTGCGCGTATTGCAGCTTTGTGAGCAACAGCGTGGAGAAGTCCGCCGGACTTATCGAGCCATTTCTGGACGCGCTGAAGTCCGAAATAGCCGCCGCCGCGGATATAGCCGGGAAATTGGGGCTCAGGCTCAGATCTGTCTACGTGGGCGGCGGCACTCCGACGACGCTGACCGCGTCCGCGCTCGATTCGCTGCTCGGCTCGCTGCGCGGATCGTTTGATATGTCTTTGCTGCGCGAGTACACGGTCGAGGCCGGAAGACCGGACACGATAACGCGCGAGAAGCTTCGCGTTATGCGGGCGCGCGGCGTGACGCGCGTCAGCGTGAATCCGCAGTCGATGTCCGACTCGGTACTGGAGACGATAGGCCGCCGCCACACGGCGGACGACGTCGCCGCGGCCGTCGCGGACGTGCGGAACGAGGGGTTCGAGTCGCTGAACATGGACGTGATCGCCGGTCTCCCGTCCGACACGCCGGCGGGCTTCGCCGGCACTCTTGAACGCGTGCTCGCCATGCGCCCGGAGAATATAACGGTACACACGCTTTCGCTCAAGAAGGGCTCGCGCATCACGCTCGAAGGCGGCGCCGGCATACCTGACGGCGCCGCGGTGTCGCGAATGCTCGGCGGCGCCTCGGAGCGCCTGCGCGGCGCGGGCTACGCGCCGTATTATCTGTACCGCCAAAAGTATACGTCGGGCGGTTTTGAAAATGTCGGCTGGAGCCGTCCGGGCTACGAAAGCGCGTATAACGTATATATGATGGAGGAGCTGTGCACGGTGCTCGCGTGCGGAGGCGGCGGCGTGACAAAGCTGGTCGATCCGGCGTCCGGGCGCATTGAACGGATATTCAATCCAAAATACCCGCGCGAGTACATAGAGCGTATCGGCGGTATAATAGAAAAAAAGAGCCGTATCTACGATTTTTACTCAGGAAAATAACATACATTTGGGAGGATTTATCAATGGCTTACGAACTGGCGGTCATAAATGACGGCATACGGGAGGACCCGGAAAAATTCGTGCGCGAGTGCGAGGGCGAGTACGGCAGGAGGCTCGGGGAGGCCGTGGAGCGAATACGCGGGAACATGGGAAAAAGCCCTATAGTGCTGCTCTCCGGCCCGTCGGGCTCCGGCAAGACGACGACCGCCAAGAGGATATGCGACGAGCTCGAGCGCGGCGGGATCACGGCGCACACCGTATCGCTGGATCACTATTTCCTGACGGTGGATCCCAATACGACGCCGCGCACGCCGTCCGGCGCTTACGATTTCGAGTCGCCGCTCTGTCTCGACATGGATCTTATCAACGCCCATTTCGCGGCGCTCGCTCGCGGTGACGAGATCAAGATACCGTATTTTCGGTTCTCGACGCAGTCCCGCAGTAACAGTAAATTCACGTCCATGCGGCTCAATGGCAACGAGATCGCCATTTTCGAGGGCATACACGCGTTGAACGACAGCATCACCGGCGCGCATCCCGACGCGTTCCGCCTGTACATAAGCGCGCGTTCCGACGTGACGGCAAACGGAGGCACCTGTTTCAAGGGCACATGGCTCCGCCTGATACGCCGCGCCGTGCGCGATTCATTCTTCCGCAACACGGACGCGCAGGGCACGCTCGCCATGTGGGCAAACGTCAGGCGCGGCGAGAAGCTGCACATCTCCCCGTTCAAGGACAGCGCGCACTGCCGTCTCGACACGTCCATGCCGTACGAGATATCGGCTCTTAAGGGTTACGCCACAGCGGTATTCGAGCACGTCCCCGACGGCGCCGAACGCTTCGACGAGCTCCGCCGCATACTCCCGGCTCTGACCCTGTTTGCAGACATCGACCCCGCCCTCATCCCAACCGATTCCATCCTCCGCGAATTCATCGGCGGCGGAAAATATGAATATTGATAAATCTGTCGAAAGTCTGCCTGCAAGCAAAAAAAATAACATATTTACTCAAAAATATCCTTTTTTGACGGAGACGCTGCGCATTGGGGGCGTTGTGCTGCGCAACAGGATGTGTTCGGCGCCGATGGGGTTTCCTTATATAACGGCCGGCGGGTGCGTCACGGACGATATGATAGCTTTCTATGAGCTGCGGGCGAAGGGCGGTGCGGCCATAGTCACAGTCAGCGAGGCCCTCACGCACCGGACGGGCAGAAGCCACGGGCGCGTCCTCGACCTCACGGCGGACGGGGCGCTCCAGGGGCTGACGGATCTCGCGCGCGCCATACGCCGC
>JAISBX010000097.1 GCA_031265965.1 Oscillospiraceae bacterium
ATGACGGCGTCCTCGGGCAGATCCTCGATGAGCTCTATCTTGTACGGCTCGCCGCGTTCGCGCATGAGGGCGATAGCCTCCGCGCGCGGCAGCTCGAAGCGCTCCAGCGGCAGCTTTTCCTTGATGATCTTGCGCATCTCGGCCTCGATGGCGTCTAGCGCGTCCTGCGCGAACGGCTCCGGGACGTCGAAGTCGTAGTAGAACCCGTCGTCTATGGCGGGGCCTATGGCGAGCTTCGCCTCTGGGTACAGACGCTTCACGGCCTGCGCCAGTATGTGCGACGTTGTGTGGCGGTAGGTGTTTTTGTACACCTCGTTTTCAAATGTATACTGGCTATCGGACATTTACGTCATCTCCCATCATCAGTATTTTCTTGCCAGTCGAGTGTAACACACCCGCAGGATGTTGTCAACCGCTACAGCTCGCTCACGAGCGCGTAAGCGGATATCTTGCGGATGCGTCCGGCTATGAGCATGGCGAGCGCGTAGGACAGCGCTGTGAGCGCGGCGCATAAGGCTATTACAGGGCCGACCGGGGCGGGCAGGGACGCCGTCATGATGCCCATGCCCCTCGTCAGCGCCACAAAGAGGAAGTTGAAGCCCAACGCGCCTAAAATCCCGCCCGCCGCGATGCCGATAGCGATCGCCGGCATAAAGGAGATCGCCAGTTGATTCATGAGCCCCGCCGTGGTAAAGCCCAGTGCCTTTTGGATGCCCAATTCTCGCCGTCTGCGCAGAATGACCGTTTTCAGCATGAGATACAACACGAGGAAAATCACCAAGGCGGTTATACCCACCAATACGACAGCCATCGCGAAAAAGATGTCGCCGTACATCGTCAGCTGCGCGTCCGCAAGCTCCTTGAGATTGATTGTGCTTTCCAGATGCTTTGCGAAACCCGCGCTGACGGAGTCTATAAATCCAGCGGTCGCCCCGTTGTCATGCAAATAGACGTATATCTCGCGCGGCTCATAATCGGGCTGTATCCGGTGGATGCCGGGGATGGTCATGGCGGCGGCTATCCCGTTGCTGTTCACCGTCTGTATAAGCCCCACCGTCAAAAATTCGGCGGTCGTGCCGCCCTGCTCAACCTCGACGGCGCTCCCTATGGCGACACCCTCCAGTGCGGCCAGCGATCCGCTGAGGCATATCTCGTTGTCGTGGAGCGGATACCGCCCCTCGTAGAGCAGAGCCCCCTCTAACAGGCTGAAATCCTCGACGATGATACCGTTGACCTCCATGTCGCCGATCATCACGGGCGTGTTTTGGTAGTAAAAGACATTGCGTGCCTCGTCCGCGCCTTCGATGAAAGCCTTTACGCGCGCCGTGCCCTCCGGTGTCTTTACGAAGAACGCGGCGTCCGGCATCTCGCCGCTCAACAGCTTCGCGAACGCCTCGGGGTGGACGCCGAGATTGTCGTATACGGCGAGCCCGGAGGTCGCCGCGAAGCTCACGGCAGTCACTATGATGAATATCATCACCGTCTGCCCCTTTGCCTGCACGGCGGATTTCAGCGCCAGCAGCAAGGACAGCGGGCTGCGGGAGCGGTCGAGCGGAAAATGGTTTTTCTTAAAGCTGTGCGTCATGAGCCCCTGCCGCAACGCGGTGAGCGGATGGAGGACGCGCAGCTTGCGGGCGGACGCCCACGTGACGGCCAGCACGGCCAGAAGGATCGCCGCGAGAGCTGCGGAGCTCGCCGCCGCGTCGAAGCCTTGGCGCCACCGCAGCGCCGTCTGCATCTCCAAAATGCCGGAGACCGCCGGCAGCACAGCATAAGACAGCCCGATGCCCGCCAGAACTCCTATAAGCGCGACGGTGCAAAATTGCAGCACCGTCGCCCACATGAGCTGCCGCCCCGTGTACCCCACCGCTTTGAGCGCGCCGATGTTCGTCATGCTCTCCTCAATGCTGTTGTGTATCCTGAATCTGACGACGAGCAGACTGACAAAAACGATGATCGACGCGAACACTACCAATATAGTAGACGTAATGCCGGACATCAAAGTGCGCATACGTTTTGCGCTGTTCCAAGTCATCGAAATGACATACCGGGAGCTGCCGCCCCGGGAGAAGAATTCCCGCGTGCAGTCAAAGTGCAGCGCTTCGCTGTCTGCCGGGTCTCCCAGCCGCGCGCGCAGGAGGACGCAGTCGGCCTCGGGCACCAGAGATGAGAGCGCGTCGTACCCCGAGGAGGACAGGTAGAGCTGAAAGAGCTGATTGTTTACTGATCCGAACAGTATTTCCTCGGTAAACCCGCTTATTTTGAAGGCGAGGCTTTCGGTGCCGGCGCTCACCTCAAAGTCATCGCCGATATTATATCCGCCCCCGGCCTTGAACAGATACGGCAGGCAAATATCGTTGTCATTGACCGGTGCGCCGCCCTCGGTGAGCGCCAGATCATTCATGGCGCGGCGCTTGTCCGCGTCCAAAAAAATGAGGTAGGCGGGCGTCTTGCCGCTGTTATATGTAATGTCGGTGAAAAACGACACGGCGCCCTCGCGCTCGACCTCGGTCACGCCGCCGTAATTGCGCAAAAATTCCTCTTGCGACGGAGCGAACAGCCCCGCCTCTTCAATGAGCGCGTAGTGCGGCGCGTGAAGCTCCTCGCCGCGCTCATCGAAGAAGTTGCCGAA
>JAISBX010000135.1 GCA_031265965.1 Oscillospiraceae bacterium
GTCCTGCTTAACGATATGCCGTCTCCGGACGCGCGGTATCGTCTCGACGCGGCGGAGGAGGACAAGTGGGAAAAGCTGCTGGGCCTGCGCGGCGCCGTGAACAAGGCGCTCGAGCTCGCTCGCGCGGACAAGGTAATAGGCAAGCCGCTGGACGCGGAGGTCACGGTCTATCTAGGAGACGGGGCGGAGGCGATACGGGGGGAGCGGCTTGACGCGCTCTTCATTGTATCGAAAGTGAGCGTCATACGCGGCGCTGGCGAGGGATATAGGCCAGAGGAGCTTCCCGGAGTCGCGGTGTCGGTGCGCGCTGCTGCGGCGCCCATGTGCGCGCGGTGCTGGACGCACGACGAGGCTGTGGGCAAAGACGCCCGGTATGGCGATCTTTGCCCGAGATGTTCCGGGGCCGTGTCTCAAATGAGAGGCGAGGCGGGTGGAGCGTAATGCTTTTCTTCATTTTTTCAGGTCTAATTGTCCTGCTCGATCAGCTCTTGAAATATTGGACGACGGTGTCGGTTGAGCTCGGCGGACGCGTTGAGCTGCTCCGCAACGTCATCCATATCACGCATGTGAAGAATTCCGGCGCGGCGTTTGGCATATTTTCAGATATGCGCTGGGTGCTCATTGCCGTATCAGCGCTGTGCATTGTGGCGCTCTCCGTGGTCATCGTACATTACAGAAATAACTTTTGGGGGAGAATTGGCCTAGCGAGCGTGCTTGGAGGCGCGGTGGGAAACTTTATTGACAGATTGGCTGTCGGCGAAGTCATAGATATGTTTGAATTTGAGTTTATAAGTTTTGCGATTTTCAATGTTGCCGATATCTTTATAACATTGGGCGGCATCGTATTTTGCCTCGCGTTCATAATAAAGTCGCCGTCCGGCGCGGCCAAGCGTTTGGCGGCGGGCGCCGCCAGAGCGCCTTCGCCGGAGCGGGCGGCGGGTGCCGGAGCGGATGATGAATCGAGCTTTACGCTGGAGTCAATTTTGCAGGAGTATTACACGGATAAGATGATGTCTGACGATGACGGCGACGACGCGCGTTGAAGCGGACGCCGACGGGGCGAGGCTCGACGCGCTTCTCGCGGAAAAACTGGACGGTTTCAGCCGCAGCGCCGCCGCGCGGATGATATCCAGCGGGCGCGTCACGCGGGGGGGCGCGCCGGTGGGCAAGAGCTACAGGGCGTCGCGCGGGGAGATATTCGATGTGGAACTGCCGGAACCAGAGGTTCCGGATATGTCCCCGGAGGACATACCGCTGGATATAGTCTTTGAGGACGATTTTGTAATAGTGGTCAATAAACCGCGCGGCATGGTGGTACACCCCTCGCCGGGGCACGCGGGCGGCACCTTGGCAAACGCGCTGCTCTGGCACTGCGGAGACAGCCTCTCCGGAGTGGGCGGCCAGCGGCGGCCCGGCATTGTTCACAGGATCGACAAGGACACGTCTGGCCTTATAGCGGCCGCGAAAAACGACGCCGCGCATTTGTCGCTCTCCGCGCAGCTGAAAGACCACACAATGGAGCGCGTATACGAGGCGGTCGTGCATGGCGCGGTGAAAGACGACACGGGCGCGGTAGATGCCGATATAGGGCGGCATCCGAACGACAGGAAGCGCCAAGCCGTGACAAAGGCGCACGCGCGCCGGGCGGTGACGCGCTATGAGGTCATATCCAGATATGACAGGCACACGCACTTGCGCTGCCGCCTGGAGACGGGCAGGACGCACCAGATACGCGTACACATGGCGCACATCGGCCATCCGGTGCTCGGGGATCTCGTATACGGGCACCGCAAGCCGGAACTCGGACTGCACGGGCAATGCCTGCACGCGCGGACGCTCATATTCGACCACCCGGCGACGGGCGCCAGAGTGTCGCTCACTACGGAGCTCCCGGAGTATTTCGGCGATATACTGCGGCGGCTCGGTTGAAATATATATGGAGGAACGGATGCAATGACCGGCACAATATCGCTTACAGAGGGCAAGATAGGGAAATTGCTGGTGAGGTTCTCGCTGCCGTTTTTGCTGTCAAGCATGATTCAGACAGCCTACAGCTCCGTAGATATATTCTTTCTTGGGCAGTTCGGATCAGCAGAGGCGCAGGCCGGCGCGGGCAACGGCGCGTCGCTGCTGTTCACGGTGACGGGCTTCTTCTTAGGGCTGACTAACGGAGGCATGATACTTCTGGGGCAGTATTTCGGCGCGAAGCAGTATGAAAACGCCGCCAAGGCGACGGGCAATATCATCGCCATACTCATAGCCTCTGCCGCAGCCTCCGCCGCGCTCGTGTTCGGGTTCGGGCGGACGTTTCTTAATATCATGAACGTGCCGGAGGAGGCGTTCGGGGAGGCGTGGAATTATCTGCGCATATGCGCGTGCGGGCTGCTGTTCACAATGGGCTACGGCGCCGTGAGCTCGGTGCTGCGCGCGCTGGGCAATTCAAAGGCGCCGCTCGTGTTCGTGTCTATCTCGTGCGCTATAAATATCGTACTCGACTACATATTCGTAGGACCGCTCGGCATGGGCGCCGCCGGCGCGGCGGCGGCGACGGTGATAGCGCAGTGCTTCAGCCTTGTTGTGTCCGTGGCGTTTTTGGCAAAGAAACGGTTGCCATTCCGTTTTGGCCTGCGAGACATCAAGCCGGACTGGGCGGTCATCAAGGTCATTTTCAGGCTGGGGATACCTATCTCGCTCCAAACCGTGCTCAATATGCTCTCGTTTGTCGTGATCGCCGGGATAATCAACAAGCTGGGTGTGCCCGCGTCTGCCGCCAACGGCATTGTAAACAATCTGGCGAATTTCTATATGACGATCCCGATGGCTATAGGCGCCGCGCTCTCCGCGATAAGCGCGCAGAATTTGGGCGCCGGCAAGCCGTACAGGGCGCT
>JAISBX010000023.1 GCA_031265965.1 Oscillospiraceae bacterium
TGACGAGGATGATAGCGCCGATACTCGCGTTCACATCGGAGGAGATATGGGCGGCGATGCCGCACCGCGCCGGGCACGATTCCGCGAGCGTCCTGCTTAACGATATGCCGTCTCCGGACACGCGGTATTGCCTTGACGCGGCTACGGAGGACAAGTGGGAAAAGCTGCTGGGCCTGCGCGGCGCCGTGAACAAGGCGCTCGAGCTCGCGCGTGCGGACAAGGTAATAGGCAAGCCGTTAGACGCGGAGGTCACGGTCTATCTCGGAGACGGGGCGGATGCGCTGGCGGAGGCGATACGGGGGGAGCGGCTTGACGCGCTCTTCATTGTATCGAAAGTGAGCGTCATACGCGGCACTGGCGAGGGATATAGGCCAGAGGAGCTTCCCGGAGTCGCGGTGTCGGTGCGCGCTGCTGCGGCGCCCATGTGCGCGCGGTGCTGGACGCACGACGAAGCTGTGGGCAAAGACGCCCGGTATGACGATCTTTGCCCGAGATGTTCCGGGGTAGTGTCTCAAATAAGAGGCGAGGCGGGTGAATAGATGCTGTTCTTTATCTTTGCTGCACTTATAGTTTTGCTTGATCAGCTCTTCAAGTATTGGATAACGGTATCCGTCGATCCGGGCGGACAGATTGAGCTGATAGAGGGCGTTATCCGAATCACAAACGTTAAGAACTCCGGTGCCGCGTTCGGGCTGTTTCCCGACACGCGATGGGTGCTCGTCGCGATTTCGGGAGTTTGCATCGTCGTGATTGCCGTGACCATAATCTATTACAAGGGCAGTCCGTGGGGAAAGCTCGGGCTGGCGGGCGTACTGGGAGGCGCGGTCGGCAATTTCATCGACAGGCTCGCGCTCGGCAGTGTCATAGACATGTTTGAGCCCGAATTTGTGAATTTCGCAATATTTAACATCGCCGATATATTCATAACGCTGGGCGGACTGCTCTTATGTATTTCGCTGCTCTTCCGTTCGTCGGCAGACGCTCCAATACGGTCTGAGGACGGTTTTGAGCGTGAGCTTTCGGATCACACGGAACCCGGCGATTATGCGGTGCGAGTTTCGGCACCTGTGATCCCGTACAATTTTGCGGTGGATGATGGGGATTGGCCGGACGTGGTGGACGTTGGCAGCGATGAGGGGAGTTTCACGGTGGAGTCGATCCTGGAGGACTATTATACGGAGAGGCTCATGTCTGAATACGATGACGGCGGCGAGGCGGGTTGAGGCGGATAAAGACGGCGTCCGGATCGACATTCTTCTGGCGGACCGGATCCCGGAGCTCACCAGAAGCGCCGCCGCGCGCATGATAACCGACGGGCGCGTGACCAGACTCGGCGCTACCGTGAGCAAGAGCTATCGCGCGTCTCTCGGCGAGACGTTTGACGTGGAGATACCCGAGCCGGAGGCGTCCGGCGTACAGGCGCAGAACATACCGCTGGACGTTGTATTTGAGGACGGCGACGTCATAGTCGTCAACAAGCCCCGCGGGATGGTAGTGCATCCGGCGCCCGGACACAGCGGCGGCACGCTCGTGAACGCGCTGCTGTGGCACTGCGGGGACAGTCTGTCCGGAATAGGCGGCGAACGCAGACCGGGCATCGTACACCGGATAGACAAGGACACGTCGGGCCTGATTATAGCCGCGAAGAACGATGCCGCGCACGCCGCGCTGTCCGAACAGCTAAAAAGCCGCACGCTCACGCGCGTGTACGAGACGGTCGTACACGGTACGGTAAAGCGCGAGCAGGGCACGGTGGACGCGCCGACCGGACGCCACCCGTCCGACAGGAAGCGCCAGGCGGTCACGTCAAAGGGCTCGCGTCGCGCGGTGACGCACTACGAGGTTCTGGCGCGGTATGACAGGTACACGCACCTGCGCTGCCGTCTGGAGACGGGCAGGACGCATCAGATACGCGTACACATGGCGCACATCGGCCATCCGGTGCTGGGCGACCTCGTATACGGCCACCGCAAGCCGGAGCTCGGACTGCGCGGGCAGTGTCTGCACGCGCGCGAGCTCGTGTTCCGCCACCCGGCGACGGGCGCCGGAGTATCGCTCACTACGGAGCTCCCGGAATACTTCACCGATATACTAAACCGTCTCGGTTAAAATATCAAAATATATATGGAGGAGCGGATACAATGACCGGTACAATATCGCTTACAGAGGGCAAAATAGGGAAGCTGCTGGTGAGGTTCTCACTGCCGTTTTTGCTGTCAAGCATGATACAGACCGCTTACAGCTCCGTCGACATATTCTTTCTGGGGCAGTTCGGATCCGCGGAGGCGCAGGCCGGCGCGGGCAATGGCGCGTCGCTGCTGTTCACGGTGACAGGCTTCTTCTTAGGGCTGACTAACGGCGGTATGATACTTCTGGGGCAATATTTCGGCGCGAAGCAGTATGAAAACGCCGCCAAAGCGACTGGCAATATCATCGCCATACTCATAGTCTCCGCCGCGGCCTCCGCCGCTCTCGTGTTCGGGTTCGGGCGGACATTTCTTAATATCATGAACGTGCCGGAGGCGGCGTTCGAGGAGGCGTGGAATTATCTGCGTATATGCGCGTGCGGGCTGCTGTTCACAATGGGCTACGGCGCCGT
>JAISBX010000003.1 GCA_031265965.1 Oscillospiraceae bacterium
ATCTCGGCGGACGCGGAGTCGGGCTACAGTCTGGGCACGGAGCGGCCGCTGTCGATGTACAGCACCGATCTCGACAAGGACGGCGCCATTGAGACGCCCGCCACCGTGCCGCTCATGCAGCAATCGGAGACGACGTACTACGAGATCGACTGGTACGCGTACGACAGCTCGGGCGGCAGGACGCTGGCGCTGTCTACATACCACAACAATTCGGACGGGTGGTATATGCTCCTTCCGGAAGCGTGGCGCGGACGGTTCACGGTCAGACGCGAGAACACCGCGCCGGGAGAACGCGCGCTCGTGTTTTCGTATATTTACGATCCGGACGAAAGCGACCCGAGGTTCGAGGACTGCCTGAGGATATACACGCTCTCAGGCGACAACAAGGAAGAGCGGTCCCGGCTGCCGGGCAGGTTTGAGATTATCTCGGAGGGCAACGCGATATACGCGGGACAGTTGCTGCCGGGCGCGGCGGCCTACGGCCCGGGCGCAACGGAGGAGGAGATAACGGAGAGCTTCAGGCTCATCTACTCCGAGTGGCTGTCCGGCGCAGTCTAACAAGCCGTGAAAGGATGTGATTTCTTATGAAAAAAGTGCTTGTGCTTGAGGATGAGACGAGTATCCGCAGCTTTATTGTGATCAATCTGAAGCGCGGGGGATACGACGCCATCGAGGCCGGTACGGGCGAGGAGGCGTTCGAGCAGCTCAAAGCGCATCCGGACATAAAGGTCGCCATACTGGACATAATGCTTCCGGATACGGACGGCTTTGAGGTCTGCCGCCATATTCGCGCGTCCAACTCCCAAATGGGGATAATAATGCTCACCGCCCGCACGCAGGAGATGGACAAGGTGACCGGCCTAATGACCGGCGCGGACGACTACGTCACAAAACCGTTCTCGCCCGCGGAGCTCATGGCCCGCATCGACGCGCTCTACAGGCGCACCGGGAACATAAAGCGCGAGGACATGGGCGAGATAGTACAGGGCCCGTTCCGGTTGAACACGCGGAACAGGACGCTGGAAAAAAATGGGCAGAGGATCAAGCTGACGCAGGTCGAGTACGCTATAATGAAGATGTTCATGGATAACCCCGGAAAGCCTCTTTCGCGCGAGGATATACTCAACACCGTGTGGGGCCGCGACTACTTCGGGGAGCTCAAAATAGCGGACGTCAACATCAGGCGCCTGCGTATAAAGATAGAGGACGACCCCACCACGCCGAGCTATATCACGACAGTGTGGGGCTACGGATACAAGTGGGGGATATAGTGGGAATGAAGCCGGGCGGAGCGTCGGGCGGGTTGCGGAACAGATGGTTTCTCGGCAGCGTGCTCATCGTGCTGGTGATTCTGCTCGCCGTCATCGGGATATTCGCGTACTCCGTCTACAGCTACTATTACTCCACGATCCGCACGGGACTTGAATCTAAGGCGAAAACCGCGACCGATTTTTTTGCGAATTACGTCGCGAAATCGTACTCGGAATTCTACGATAGCGCTTACAGGTACACGGAGACCTTCAAGGACGGCGACAAAATGGAGCTTCAGTTCGTCGACACGGAGGGCAGGGTCATGATTTCGACGTCCGGCGTCATGTCGGGCACGATACCGTCTTCATCCGACGTCGCGGATTCGATAAGCAACCGCAAGATATCCTACTGGAAGGGCAGGCGCGCGGGAACGGGCGAGCGCGTCATGGCGGTGTCCGCGCCGATGATATACTCTGGCAATCAGGTCATAGGCGTTATGCGGTACGTCACAAGCTTAAAGCGCGTGGACAGATTCGTGCTGATAAGCGTACTCGCCGTCGTTGGCGTGGGCGCGGTGATCATGCTCATCGTCGTGTTCATCAACATGGTGTTTATACGCTCCGTAATAGCGCCGATGGGCGATATTACGAGGGTGTCAAAGCGCATAGCCGAGGGCAGCTACGGCATTCAGATCGACAATTCCTACCGGGACGAGATAGGTGAGATGGTGGATTCCATAAACGAGATGTCGATGAAGATCGCCAAGACCGAAAAGCTGCAAACCGAGTTCATATCCTCTATATCTCACGAGCTGCGTACGCCGCTGACGGCGATCACCGGATGGGGCGAGACTTTAGTATACGACGAAAACATCGGCGGCGACACGAGGCGCGGCATCGCGATAATCCTCAAGGAGGCGCGGCGGCTCACGAAAATGGTGGAGGAGCTTCTGGAATTCACGCGCATGGAGGACGGCCGCTTTACGCTGAACATCGAGATGCTCGACATAACGGCGGAGCTGGAGGACGCGATATTCACTTACAGCGAGCTGCTGTATCAGGACGAACTCGAATTTGATTATGAGCCGTATCTTGGCGATTTGCCGCAGGTCCCGGGCGACCCGAGCCGCCTCAAACAGGTGTTTTTGAACCTTTTTGACAACGCGGCGAAATACGCGCGCGACGGAAAACGCATATCGGTGTCGCTTCGGCCCGAGGCGGAGTATATCGTAATACGCATACGCGATTACGGGCCCGGCATTCCGGAGGATGAACTCGAGAGCGTCAAAATGAAATTTTACAAGGGCAGCAATTCAAAAGAGCGCGGAAGCGGCATAGGTCTCGCGGTGTGCGACGAAATAATACGCTATCACGGCGGCTCTCTCGAGCTGCAAAACGCCGACGACGGCGGACTCGTCGTCACCGTGTCGCTGCCGATACAATTTGTTTGAAACCATAAAAAAGCTGAAGCACAAAAAAGCTAAGCCATAAATTGTCACTCATAATCAGCTTGCGCGCGGTCAATGATATTATGGCAAGACGCGATAGAGTGCGATGAACGTTACTAACGTCATTTTAAGCGCTCGCGCGGATTTGCTAAAAAATGGACAGGAGTGCAAACAAATGACAAAAGGCTCAAGCCAGTCCGTTAACCCGAGTGCGCGCGAGGCGCTGAACCGCTTCAAGATGGAGACAGCAAATGAAGTCGGCGTCAACCTCAAGCAGGGCTATAACGGCGATCTCACCTCGCGTCAGGCAGGAAGCATTGGCGGCGAGATGGTCCGTAAGATGATCCAGGCTTACGAGAACAGCCTTCAGTAACAAATCAAAACAGCATTGAAGGCAAACGGCGCGGACCGGACAGAAAATATGTCCGGTCCGCGCCGCGTTGCGGTATGGGTAGGAGCGACTACCTCCAGACGAACCAGATGAAAATATACCCCACCAGCACCGCCGTCAGCGAAAATGGCACTCCGATTTTCATGAAGTCGCGCACCCGCACTTCATGCCCCTCGCGCCGCAGTATGCCGATGGCAGTGATATTCGCCGACGCGCCTATGGGCGTGAGATTCCCTCCGAGCGTCGCCCCCGACAGCAGCCCGAAAAAGAGCAGCATTTTTACATTCTCCGGATTGGCGGCGCCCAGCTCGCCCGAGATGAGCTCCACGACGGGGAGCATTGTGAACACGTACGGGATGTTGTCGATGAACGCGGAGAACAGCACGGAGCCGAACACGATCAGCGTGTAAATGACGAAAACGTTCCCCGCGGAGAGCTTTATGAACAGATCGCCGATGGCCACAATGACTCCCGCCTCCGTTATGCCGGCTATCACGACGAACAGCCCGGCGAGCAGAAGCAGCGTCACATAGTCTATCTCCCGTGCCACGCGCCCCAGCGCCCCGGCGCCGCGTTTAAGCATCGCCCTAACCGTCCCGACGAGGCCGAGGGCCATGCAGATGAGTCCGTTCGTGATCGCCGGTTTCTCCGGTATGAACGACGCGCATATGAGCAGGGCGACGAGACCTACGAGCAATATGGACGGGAAATAGTCCGACACGTCGGCGGGCTTTTGCTCCGGAACGCTGTCACGGTATTTTCTGAATATAAAATAGAGCACGGGAACCGTCGCGAGCGCGCCGAGCTCCACCGCCCAGAAAATGCTCGGTCTGCCGCGCGTCACAAAAAAGTCGAGGAAATCGAGTTCCGCGTACCCGCCGAGCAGTATGGACGTCGTGTCGCCCACGAGCGTGGCCGCGCCTTGCAGATTAGAGGACACGGCGATAGCGATGAGCACGGGGACCGGCGGTATCTTCAGCTTCTTTGATATCGCCAGCCCGACGGGCGCGACTATCAAGGTCGTCGCCACATTGTCCACGAACGCCGAGATCACCCCCGCGAACAGCGCGAGCGAGACGATTGCCCAGCAGACGTTCTTTGTCCGCGCGAGCAGGGCGTCTGCTATGCGCTGCGGCATGTTAGACTCAATGAACAGCGAGACAATCGCCATTGTCCCGGCGAGCATCAAGACCACGTTGAAATCGATGGCGGGCAGTATTTTGCCGATAGGCAGGATCCCCAGCGCGACGTAGAGCGCCGCCGATACGA
>JAISBX010000013.1 GCA_031265965.1 Oscillospiraceae bacterium
CTCGAACACCCCGAGCGGCTGAACGCGGAGATCGCGCTGCGGATCGAAAACGATACGCTGACGCTGACGGACACGTGCGCCGTGTTCGTGCCGGGAGGGGCGGCGCACGGGGATTTTGAGGTTCGGAGCATAGAGCGGCCCGTGTTCTGCTATTCGTGCCGGCTCAATTCTGACACGTTCGACGACGAGGCGCCCGCTGAGGCGTCCGCCCCGCGGGGCAGCTACGCCGGCAGCGCGGTCACGCGGTACGACCCGCCGTCCGGTAAAATGCCGGACGCGCCGGAGGGGTTTTTGGAGCTGCTTCTGTACTTGGACAACACGCGGTTGCCCGGAGCGCCGTATATGGAGACGGTGTGGTTCAAAACCGCCAACGACACGGGACCCGCGCCGCACGAGCACGATTTCGACGAGTTCATCGGCTTCATCGGCACTGACCCTGACGCCCCGTCGGAGCTCGGCGCCACGCTGCAATTCTACATCGGCGACGAGGCCGTGACAGTAAAAAAGAGCTGTCTCGTGTACATACCGCACGGCGTGCGGCACAGTCCTATAATAATCCCCGAGCTGGAGCGCCCGATAATCCACTTCTCCGGCGGCAACGGCGGCGACTACGCCCGCCGCGGCGCCGTATCGGACAGCAATATGTTCAATTTCGAGACGCGGGAGCGCTGACCGCCGCGGAAACGGCGTACCGCCACGCGTCGCGGCACATATCGTCCAGCGAGAGCTCGGCCGTCCAGCCGAGCTCTTTTTTTGCCTTTTCGGCGCACGCCCAGTACTGGGCGACGTCGCCCGCGCGCCGGTTAGATATAACAAATGGTATCTTGACGCCGTTTGCGCGCTCAAACGCCGCCACGAGCTCGAGCACGCTGTATCCTGCGCCGGAGCCCAGGTTGAACGCCTCGGCGCCCTTGTGCTCCATGCAGTAGCTGAGCGCGGCGATGTGGCCGCGCGCGAGATCGGAGACGTGTATATAGTCGCGCACGCCCGTGCCGTCACGCGTCGGATAGTCGCCGCCGAATACGGTCAAGTATTCGCGCCGGCCCGCCGCCACCTGCACGATATACGGCATGAGGTTGTTCGGAACGCCGTTTGGCGACTCGCCGAGGAGCGCGCTTGGGTGGGCGCCCACGGGGTTGAAATATCTCAGGCAGACCGCGGACATCCCGCCGTCAGCCGCCGCGGCGTCCTCTATGAGCTTCTCGACGACGAGCTTCGTGGTGCCGTACGGGTTCGCGCACGGCCACGAGGCCATGGCCTCCGTCAACGGAAGCGAGCTCAGATCGCCGTAGACGGTGGCGGAGGAGCTGAATATGAGATTTTTGACGCCGTGCGCGCGCATAGCCTCAAGCAGATTGAGCGCGCCGGCGACGTTGACGCGGTAGTACATGAGCGGGTTTTCCGCCGACTCGCCCACGGCCTTGAGTCCGGCGCAGTGTATCACGCCGCCGATATTATGGTCGGCGAAGATCCCGTCAAGCGCGTTAATATCCGTCATGTCGGCGCGGACGCACAGCGCGTCCCGCCCGGCGGCGCGCCCGATGGCGTCTATTACTCCGCGCGAGCTGTTAGAAAAATTATCCGCGACGACCACGCCATGCCCCGCCGCCAATAACTCCACCGCGACATGCGAGCCAACATACCCCGCGCCGCCCGTCACTAAAACCGTCAATAAAATCACCTCGTTATTGATAATAATTCACGCGAATAATGCAGATAATACGTTTGGGTGATGTATGTGGAATTCAAGCGTATGGGCGAGCGGACGGTAAAGCTGTCTCGGCCGCCGGTTATTGCCGCCGGAGCGTGCGTCGTCGGGAAAAAAGAGGGGCAGGGGCCGCTTGCGGGGAGCTTTGACGCCATAGAAAACGACTCGTTTTTCGGCGAAAAATCATGGGAAAAGGCTGAGAGCGAGATGCAAAGGCGCGCGCTGTCCGTCGCTCTTGAAAAAGCGGGCAGGGTCCGCGGCGACGTGGATTACGTGTTTGCGGGCGACCTGCTCAACCAGTGTATCAGCTCCTCGTTCGCGCTCCGGGAGTCGGGCATACCGTTTTTCGGGGTGTACGGCGCGTGCTCCACGATGGCGGAGAGCCTTGCGCTCGCGGCTATGTCGATAGACGGGGGCTACGCGCGCTGCGCCGCGGCGGTGACGTCGTCGCATTTTTGCACGGCGGAGAGGCAGTTCCGGTTCCCGCTCGAATACGGCGGACTGAGGACACCCACGGCGCAGTGGACCGTGACGGGCGCGGGCGCGTTCATTCTCGAATCGGACGGCCAAGGCCCGCGCATCACGCACGCGACGTGCGGCAGGATAGTGGATTGGGGCGTGACCGACGCCAACAATATGGGCGCCGCTATGGCTCCCGCCGCCTACGACACGCTTCGTGCGCACTTCAACGACACGGGACGCGGGCCGAAGAACTTCGACCTCATAGTCACGGGCGACCTCGGCGCGGTGGGCTCCGCCATTCTTACGGATCTGTTCAGGCGCGACGGCATCGAGCTCAAATCGCGCCACCGCGACTGCGGCATGATGATTTTCTCACACAAGCAGCAGGATGTCAAGTCGGGCGGTTCCGGCTGCGGCTGCAGCGCGTCCGTGCTCGCCGGTTATCTGCTCGACGGATTCAACCGCGGCAAGTGGAACAGCGTACTGTTTGCGGCGACGGGGGCGCTCCTGTCCGCCGTATCGACTCAGCAGAAAGAGAGCATACCGGGCATCTGTCACGCGGTATCTCTGGAGGTTTAGAATGTTTGACGTATGTATGCAATATCTGAAGACGCTTCTTGTGGGCGGCGTGCTGTGCCTTATCGGACAGGTGCTTATTGAGAAGACGGGACTAACTCCGGCACGGATACTCTCCTCCTATGTGGTGGCGGGAGTGGTGCTGGGCGCCGCCGGCGTATACGAGCCGCTCGCGGATTGGGCGGGCGCCGGCGCGTCCGTGCCGCTGACCGGCTTCGGGTACGCCCTCGCAGACGGTGTGCGCGAGGCCGTGGACGAGCGGGGCTTCATCGGCATATTCACGGGCGGCCTGACAGCCACAGCCGCGGGCATATCGGCGGCGGTGCTGTTCGGGCTGATAATCTCGCTCGTATCGAAGCCGGCGGAGAAATAGGCCGGCGGGTTTACCCGTTTATGATCGTCTCGCCGAGCCCGCGCGCGTACGCGTAGAGCGAAACGCGGTTTTCGCCGTCCAGAGCGTCCCACACGTCCTGCGCGAACGGCTCCAGGCCGTTTTCGAGGTCTATGGCCACGGGGAGCGGTTCGCCGAAAAATGACGGTGGGGGAGAGCCGTCGCGCTCGTACGTGTGTATGAGGTGCCCTAAGCCTGCGATGGGCGCCGAGTACTCGTAGAAG
>JAISBX010000132.1 GCA_031265965.1 Oscillospiraceae bacterium
GTGCCCGGCACGGGCAAGCTGGAGCTGACGGGGAACCTCGGGGACGTGATGAAGGAGTCGGCGCGCGCGGCGGTCTCGTATATACGCAGCCGGGCCGATAAGCTGGGGCTCGACAGCGATTTCTACAAGGAAAAGGACATACATATCCACTTTCCGGAGGGCGCGGTGCAAAAGGACGGCCCGTCCGCGGGAGTGGCTATGGCGGCGGCGGCGGTATCGGCGCTCACCGGCGCGCCCGTGAGGCGCGATATAGCGATGACGGGGGAGATAACGCTGCGCGGCAGGGTGCTGAGGATCGGCGGACTTAAGGAGAAGACGATGGCTGCGATGCGCGCGGGCGTAAAAACGGTGATCATACCGTCGGAGAACGAGCCGGACATAGAGGAGATAGACCCGACGGTGCGCGCGACCCTCGACTTCATAACGGTGGATCACGTGGACGGGGTGCTGGACGTCGCGCTCGATTTTTCCGCGGTCAGACGGGCCGGCGCCGACAGCGGCGCGCTTCATATGCTGCTCGGCGAAACGGGCGCAGGCGCGGAACGCAGCGCGGGCGCGGTCATGCGCCGGTGACGCGATGCGGTTAAATGTCAGAAATTGCGAGTTCATCAAGTCGGCGGCGGAGCTGTCGGGCTTTATCCGGGACGGGCGGCCGCAGGCGGTGTTTTCGGGAAGGTCGAACGTTGGCAAATCGTCCGTGATAAACTCTCTCGTGGGGCGCAGGAATTTCGCGCGCGTCGGTTCGTCGCCGGGCAAGACGGCGAACGTGAACTATTTTCTTATAGACGGCAAGGCGTACTTTGTGGACCTGCCGGGTTACGGCTACGCGCGCGTGCCTGACGTCGAGCGCAGGAGATGGGGGAAGCTCATGGAATCGTTTTTCGCGGCGCCGGACGCAATATCGCTCGGCGTCATGCTCGTGGATATGCGCCACAAGCCTACGGCGGACGACGTCACGATGGCGCGGTGGTTCGGGCAGACGGGCAAGCCGGTGCTCGTCGTAGCGAACAAGGCGGACAAGGTAAAGCGCAGCGAGGCGGAGGGCTGTTTGGAGGTCATCCGAGAGACGCTGTCTCTCGGAGAACACGTGGACGTACTGCCGTTTTCGGCCGAAAAGGGCACGAACAGGGACAAACTGATTGCGGTAATAGGAGAACACCTTTGTTAGGACAATTGATGAGATGGTTCAGTCCCGACGGATTGCGGGAAGCGGCGGGCAGGGTAATACCTATCCTCATATGTATAACGTTTCACGAGCTGTCGCACGGCTTCGCGGCGTACAAGCTCGGCGACCGCACGGCAAAGGACATGGGGCGCCTGACGCTGAACCCGGTGCGGCACATCGACCCGATCGGGTGCCTGATGATGCTGTTCACTGGCTTCGGCTGGGCAAAGCCCGTGCCGGTGAATATGCGTATGTTCAGGAACCCTAAGAGGGGGATGGCGATCACCGCGCTGGCGGGTCCCGTATCGAATTTAATTCTTGCTGTACCGTTTTTGTTTCTATACGGCGCGGCCTATGTTTTTATACCGCCTACGCAGCTTGGCAATTTTTTCAGTGGCCTGTTGATAGACACGGCGTATATAAGTGTCGCGCTCGCGGTGTTCAATCTCATACCCATCCCGCCGCTCGACGGCTCGAAGGTGCTGTTCTCGCTCGCGTCGGACAGGCAGTATTACAATCTCATGCGGTACGAGCGGTACGGGATGATAATACTTGTTGCTGTCATGTATATCGGAATATTAGACGGCCCTATAAGCAGCGCCACATCTTTCGTCTTTAACTTGCTCGCGTATGTCGCCAGAGCCTCGATATTTTTGTTCAGCCATCTGGCGGAGCTGTTTTGACGGTATGGGTGATCCTGTCTTCAAGCTCGCCGGCGTCGTCAAGTCGAAAAACGACCCGGAGGATTTCGAGGGGCCGCTCACGCTGATACTGCAGCTTCTCAGCAAGAACAAAATCGAGATACAGGATATAAGCATATCGCTTATTTTGGAGCAATATCTCGAATATCTCGGCGCGATGGCGGAGATGGATCTCAATATTGCCAGCGAGTTCGTGGCGATGGCGTCGCATTTGACGTATATCAAGACGAAAATGCTGCTCACAGGCGGCGAGGAGGTCTCGGAGCTCGAAAACCTCATATCGTCGCTCGAGGAGTTGCGCGGCCGCGACACATATGTGAGGATTAAAGCCGTTACGGCCGAGCTGGAGGGCATGTATTTCAACGGCGCGGGACTCATGGTGAAGCAGCCGGAGATATTGCCGACCGACGGCGAGCGCAGATATTCGCACGAGCGCGACGAGCTGCGCGCCGCGATATCACGCATAATAGAGCGCGGGACGCTCAAAAAGGAATCGCTGAACAAAAAGCCCGCGGTGTTTCCGATGAGGATTGCCTATCCGGTGGATGAGAAGATCAGCGAGCTGACGGATATGCTCCGAAGCCGCGGCGTCATGCGGATCATAGTGCTGCTCGGCAGTTGCAAGAGCCGCTCCGAGACTGTCGCGACGTTTGTCGCCATACTCGAGCTGTGCAAGCTCGGCAGACTGCTGCTCGCGGGCGAGGGCGCCGAGATGACGGCGAGCATTACGTCCGAGAGCTCACATTTGCAGTTGCTGCAACGGGAAGAGGGCGGACATGGAAATTAATGACATAGAGGGCGCGATCGAGGGCATACTGTTTGCGTCGGGCGACCCGGTGGCGGTCGAGCGGATCGCGTCCGTCATGGGCATAGAGCAAAAGCTCGTCGCGGACGTCGCGGGGAGGATGAGCGACAGGTACGGCTTCGAGCGGCGCGGGGTGCGCATTGTGCGCATTGAGGACTCGCTCCAGATGTGCTCGTCGCCGGAGTACGCCGACATAATACGTCTCACGCTCGAGTCGGGAAGACAGCCGAGACTGTCGCAGACCGCGCTGGAGGTGCTCGCGGTAGTGGCGTATTTCCAGCCGACCACAAGGGCGTATATAGAGCAGGTGCGCGGAGTGGACAGCTCGTACACCGTGTCGCTCCTGCAAAATCGCGGTTTGATCGAGCCTGTGGGGAGACTGGACGCGCCGGGGCGGCCGATAACGTACGGCACCACCTCGGGCTTTTTGCGCACGTTCGGGGTGGCGTCGCTCGGCGAGCTGCCGGAGCTGCCGGGCGTGCCGGACGAGGGCGAGCAGATGAGCATTATCAACGCTATCAGCGCGTACAGAGAGGCGGCGGGGGCGGAACAGGACGCGCGGGCGGAGGAGACCGCCGCGGCGGACGGCGAAACGGGATGATCGCGCTGGGGATTGTGGCAGCGGCGGTCTGCGCGCTGGCGCTTGTGCGCTTGGGCGTGTCGGCGGAGTACGGCGAGGGGGGGCTGGAGCTGGAGGCGCGTATAGGCGCCGTGCGGCTGCGGCTGTACCCCCGCCCGCTGAAAAGGCGCGCGCGCGCCGCGCGGGGGCGCCGCGAGCCGAAGACGCGGCGTCCGGGCGGGCTCGCGGGTTTTACCGATATTGCGGCGTACGCGCTGAAGGCGCTGGGGAGGCTCAGACGGCGGCTGCTGATAAAGCGCCTCGTCGTGCGGTGGAGCGTGCCGGGCGCGGACGACCCCGCGCGGGCCGCTATGACGTACGGCGGCGCGTCCGCCGCCGCCGCGCCGCTCGAGCGTCTCATCGACGGCGCGTTTCGCGTAAAGCGGCGCGAGCTCTCCGCGAATGTTGATTTTTGCGCCGCGGAGCCGCGGGTGTATATAAGCGCGGCGGTCTCGGCGGCGGTTTGGGAGCTCGTCTATGTCGCGTGCGCGCTCCTTCCGGCGATAGTTAGGACAACAAATCGAAAGGGGAAATTACAAAATGGACAGACATCCGGTAGGCGATCTCATGGAGACGACGATGCAAAAACTCAGGGAGATAGTGGACGTAAACACCATAGTCGGGCAGCCGATTGAGACGCAGGACGGCATCACGATAATCCCCGTCTCAAAGGTGACGTTCGGCTTCGGAACGGCGGGGACGGATTTTCACGGCAAGGATCCCAAGCCGGACAGGGCAAATTCGTTCGGCGGGGGCTCCGGCGCGGGCGTGAATATAATACCCGTGGCGTTTCTCATCATCAGGGACGGCGGGGTAAAGCTCTTGAACGTGACGCCGCCCGCCGTGACGACGGTCGACAGGCTGATAGAGCTCGTGCCGGAGCTGGTGGACAAGGTCCGTGAGCTCATATCAAAGGACGCGGACGAGTAGGTCATGGGCGATAGCGGCGGCGGCGAGCGGCTGCAAAAGCTGCTGTCACGCTCGGGCGCAGCGTCGCGCAGGGCGGCGGATAAGCTGATAGCCGGCGGTCGCGTGACCGTAAACGGCGAGACTGCCGTACTCGGGCAGCGCGCGGACGCGCGGCGCGACGCAATAGAGGTGGACGGAGCGCCGCTGCCCGAGGCGGGCCGGCGCGTATATATCATGCTAAATAAGCCGCGAGGGTACCTCACCGCCATGAGCGACAGCCGGGGCAGGCGCACCGTGGCGCAGCTCACGGAGGGCGTTGGAACGCGCGTGTATCCCGTGGGCAGGCTGGATATGGACTCTGAGGGGCTGCTGCTCATGACGAACGACGGCGATTTCGCCATGGGCGCCGCGCACCCGTCGCGCGGGAAGCTGAAGGTGTACCGCGTGCTCGCGCGCGGCGACGTACGCGACGCGGAAGGGCGGCTTTCGGCGCCGATGGAGATAGACGGGCGCACAGTGACGGCGGCGGGCGTGACGGAGCTCAGTCGAAGCGAGTCTGGCGTTCTGCTGGAGATCACGATAGGCGAGGGGCGCAACAGGCAGATAAGAAGGATGTGCCGGTCGTGCGGCTTGACGGTGGTCTCGCTTGAGCGCGTGTCGATAGGCGGGGTCGAGCTCGGGGACCTGCCGTCAGGCCAATGGCGGCATTTGACCGACGACGAGCTGTGCCGTCTGCGCCGCGTTTCATAGCCGGCTCGGCGCTTTAGCGGAAAGGTTGGTTATACAACGATCAATGAAAATGATATTAGAGTGCGTATTGTCGGTGGTTCTCGGATTCATTTCAGCGGCATCCCCTGCGGAGCCTCCGGCTGCAGCAATTCCATCCTCGTGGCGCTGCATCGCCGCGGGTGATCACCACAGTCTTGCCGTCAAGGCGGACGGGAGCCTTTGGGCTTGGGGAGAAAATAATTTTGGGAGGCTCGGCATCGGTGCGGACAGTTCGGACGGAGGCTACTCCACGCCCATAAAAATCATGGACGGCGCGGTTTCCGTCGCGGCGGGAACAGATCATAGCCTTGCGGTTAAGTTAGACGGCAGCCTTTGGGCTTGGGGCGGAAATTTTGACGGGCAGCTTGGCGACGGTACGGCGGAAGACCGGCGCGCGCCCGTAAAGATCATGGACGGCGTGGCCTCCGCAGACGCCGGCTATTCCCACAGCCTTGCCGTCAAAACCGACGGCAGCCTTTGGGCTTGGGGCTATAATGGAGAAGACGGACAGCTCGGCGATAGCACAAAGATAAGCCGAAACGTCCCGGTGAAGATCATGGACGGAGTGGCTTCAGTTTCAGCGGGCGGGAAACACAGCCTCGCCGTCAAGACGGACGGGAGCCTATGGGCTTGGGGGCACAATGCGCCCGGTCAGCTTGGCGACGGTACGACTGTAAGCAAGAATGCGCCTGTAAAAATCATGGAGGGCGTTGCTTTTGCCTCGGCGGGTGCGACGCAGAGCCTCGCGGTCAAAACAGACGGGAGCCTATGGCTCTGGGGAAATAACGCGTTCTTTGAGCGTGACGGCGGCGCATATACGCAGACCACGCCCGTCGAGGTGATGGACTGTGTGGCTTTTGCGGACGCGGGGGCTTATCACTGCCTTGCGGTAAAAACAGACGGGAGCCTTTGGGGCTGGGGCGACAATACGTCTGGAGAGCTTGGATCCGGCGCGGACGGTGCTTCGGTCAGAACACCGATAAAGCTTCTGGACGACGCGGCCTATGTTTCGGCGGGGGCGACGCACAGTCTCGCCGTCAAGACGGACGGCAGCCTTTGGGCTTGGGGCGGCAACAGATACGGGCAGCTCGGAAACGGTATGATGGATAACAACATGGGTATGTCTGTTGTGAATAAGGGTATGTTCTACAAGGTGATGGACGGGATGTAGACGGCGGATCTCTGCCGCATTGACAATACGGCGCGGCGGCTGTATAATTTGGATAATGGGCGCGGGGATCGTTTGTTGGGAGGAGTAATGGTTGTGAGAACAATGGTATTGGATGAAAGCGATGATTAAATCCGGGGGCGATTTTCGGACGTCGATAGGCGGGCAGGCGCTGATCGAGGGGATACTGATGCGCGGGCCAAAAAAACAGGCTATCGTCGTGCGGACGCAGGACGGGCTCGTCACAAAGGTGGAGGACCTCAAGCTGTTGAAGGACCGCTATCC
>JAISBX010000041.1 GCA_031265965.1 Oscillospiraceae bacterium
TCTTGGAATATCGTGCGGCTTGCTTTGAAGCCTGCTGTGTTTACGTTTGATATGTTATTTGCTATTACGTCCATTCGCGTCTGATGATTCTTCAGTCCGGAAATACCGGAGTAAAGCGATCGCATCATATCGTTGTACCTCCAAAATTATGCTGTATATTATATACTTTTTTTGGGAAAAAGCAAGCGTTATTCGTATATATCGAAAATATATGAGATCGGGGCGGCAGTTGAATCAATGTACGCCACGGTTACGCCGTCCTCTACCGTGACGCGCGTTACCGTGCCCGTAACTATCGTCGCCGCGCCGGGCTTGCCGTCCTCGCCCGCAGGGCCGGGGATCAACGCCCTCACAGTCCTGCCGATGAGGCGCGACGCCTCTAGCAGCGGGTTCGTCGCGGAGAACAGTTCCCTGTCGTACACCTCCGTCACGGTAGACGCCTTTACGTAGTTGTCTCCGATCCAGACGTACGTCTCGCCGCCCTTCGTCACCACGCTGTCAACGACGCCCGCCACCGCAACATCTACGCCGCTCTCGTTCTTGTACTCGGACAGCACGTACTGCCCGACAAGGCTGTAGTAGCGGAACGCCTCCATTGAAGTGCTTATGTTCTGCATCTGCTCGAGCGCCGAGAACTGCGCGAGCTGAGCCGCGAAATCGCTGTCCTTCACGGGCTCCAGCGGATCCTGATATTTTAGCTGCGCGGAAAGCAGCTTGAGAAAATCGTTTTTCCCGAGAGTGCTGTTTGGCCTGCGCGATTCTGTCACATATTTCTCATATGAGTATTGATCGTAAATTGATGTGCTCGCTGCGACGCTGTCCGCCATTTTGCCGTCCTTCTCTCACATTTTGTCTCGCGCCGAGTTACGCGCTGTACTCGTACTCGCTGTACTCGGCGTCGAGCCCCGCCGCCCGCAGCAGCTCTATCGCCGCCGCCGGGGCGCTTGCCGCAGACACGCCCGAGGCATACCTGCCCGAACGTCCGCCGCGCGCGTTCCCGCGCTTGCCCTCGCCCGTCCGCTCGCCGAGCCCGTCGTAACCGCCCGAGCCCACGCCGGTGTACACCACGTCCACGCGTTCGAGCCGCACGCCCTTGCCGGAAAGCTCCTCCACGAGCGCGGCTATCTGGCCGTCTATCATTCCCTTTACTCCGGGATCGGCCGCGCTGATGCGCAGGTTAACGCCGCCGCTCGGCGCCGCCGTGAGATTGAGCGTGACGCGTCCGAGATATTCCGGCTTGAGCTCCACGGTCATCTGCGGAAGTCCGTCCTCGCGCATTACCTCCAGCCTCTCCACCATGGCGTCAAACAGGCTTTCGCGCGCCACCGGCTGTTCCGGCCGCGCCGCCTTGAGCTGTTCCGCCGCCGACACGCGCTCCGGGGCCGCGTCCACCGCCGCCCCCGCGGGCAGCGCGTAGCTCCACTTGCCCGCGTCGTCCCGCGCCGTCTCGTCTCCCGGGCTCTCCTGACGCCGCTCTTCGCCGCCTCGCGCTTCCGGCGCCTGTTCCTCTCCGTTTACATTCTCCAAAGGGCACGGCATGTCATCTAGTATGTCAACGGGCTGTGTATCCCGTCCCTCCGCCGTTTGCTGTATATCTGTGCGCGTCCTTATCTGTGGCATCCGTGCCAGATCCTCGCCCGCGTACACGTCTGTTACGTCCGCGAGCTTTGGATCGCCGTTGTTGTTAGTTCCGTCTATCGCTGTTCCCTCGAGAATGGTAACGGGCTGCCCCACATTGCCTGTATCCACCGTTCGCGCGCCGATATCCGGCCGTATGGCCTCGTCCGGCAGCGCTTGCGCTGACCACGGCACCTGTGTGTTCTGTCCTTCCTGCGTGATTTGCGGGTACACCGCGAACAGCGCGGCAAGAATGCTGAGATCCACCTGCTCCGCGCTCTCTCCCCCTCCGGTATCTACGTCCGCGTCGATCTCCCCGCGCGCGTTGTGCCCGTCGGAAACCTGCGTCTGCGACATCACCGACGCGAAATCGCCCGCGCCCTCCGGCGCGTTCACATCGCTCTGCACCACCGGAGCGGCGGCAGGCGCCGCCATCGGTTTCACCATGCTCATGGCCCCCGCAATATCAATTGCTGTCATCATTATCACCTCCTTCCTTCTCAGGATCGTATAAACGCCGTACCCTACGGCGCTTATACGATCCCGAGGGGCAATGCGTCAATTTCTTAGCAGCTCCTGCGTCACGCGCGACGCCAACTGCCTATCCATCGCCTCGAGTATCGGCGCGGCGCTCTTCTCCGCCATGTGATAGAGTATGGCCGCCATGTCCCTCACGCTGTAGAGCCCCGCCATTATCTCGGCGGCAGCGACCGCGTCCATAGCGGCGTACGTCTTCGCCAGCGACTCCATCGCCTCCATATCCTGCGGGCTCAGGCGCAGCCAGTAGCCGGGCGTTTCGACCGCCGCGTCGCCCTCGTCCACCTGCAGCTCGCCCTCTCTGCGCTCAAGCTCCTGCCGCAGCGCGTCCAGCCGCTCGTCCTCCTCGGCGGCGCCCTGCTCGCGCGCGTCCAATTCCGCGCTCCGCTCGTCAAGCTCCGCCTCGAAGCTTGTCAAAGCCACGTACTGCGGGTCGAGCGAATCTACGGCGCCGATGAACGCCGTGCGTATCCCCCACTGGTTAAACTGGATCACAACAAACACAAAGGCGCCCAGCACGGCCATCAGCAACAGCGCGGCCGCGGCAATGATCAGCGGCTTGCGCCTCTTTCCGGCGCGACGAACGCGTCTCTTGCCGCCGGGCTCCGCGTCGCGTTTGCTCAGACGCAGGCTGCGTTTAGGTTTTTTCTCCGGCGGCGCGGCCTGCGCGGCCGGCGCCTGTCTCACATCTTCCGCCATGTACTTCCCCTGTCCTTGAAATGCCGTCTCCGCGGCGTCAGCCCTCGCTGATTATATCGAATGAGACGAGGTCGCCGACGTTCTTCTCGTCCTCTGCCCGGAGCTGCGCCATGTAGTCCGTGTACTGACCCGCCCGCAGCTTCTTGTAGACCTTCAACTCGCGCATAGTTGTTATCAGCAGCGCCTCGCGCCTCTTTACCTCTTCCGTCAGCTTGTCTATTTCGACCGCCAGGCTTGCCCTGTCGTCCCTTATCCTAATGAAAAATCTGTCATATCGCATGAGGCGCTCCGCGTCCGACGCCCCGCTCCGCAGCTCCGAATCGCGCCTTTGCCTGTTCTCGGCGAACGCGTCGGCAAGCTCGCCGTCGCGCCTGTACAACTCCCGCAAGGCGTTTTGCGCATCCCTGAGCTCCGCGCGCTGGAGCTTCTCGACCGTTTTCTTGTACTTGTCTACGGCCTCCAGCGTAAACTTGAACTTCTTCATCCCGCCTCATCCGTTGCCCGCGGCGCCCCGCTCGGCTACTACGCCGGCCATGAGCTCCAGTATTTCGTCGTATGTATAGCTCTCCGCCGTGCCCTGCCTTAAAAAACCCTGTATCCCGGGGTGGAACTCCACCGCCCTGTCTATCTCCGGATTCGCCCCCCGCTTGTATGCGCCTATGTTGATAATGTCCTCCGCCTCGCCGTATACGGCCATCATATGCTTTACGGCGCCGGCAAGCTCCATGTGCCGCTCGCTCACTATATCCGGCATGACGCGGCTCACGCTCCCGAGCACGTCTATAGGCGGGTAGTGGTTGCTGTTTGCAATGCTGCGCGAGAGTACGATGTGGCCGTCGAGTATGCCCCTCACGGTGTCCGACACGGGTTCGTTAAGGTCGTCGCCCTCCACGAGCACCGTGTACAGGCCGGTTATCGACCCGCAGTCCGACGTACCGGAACGTTCGAGCAGTCTGGGCATTATAGTGTACATTGACGGCGGAAAGCCCCGCGACACGGGCGGCTCCCCGCCCGCCATGCCTATCTCGCGCTGCGCCATGGCAAAGCGCGTCAGCGAGTCCATCAGCAGCAGCACGTCCTTCCCCATATCCCTGAAATACTCCGCCATCGCCGTACCCGCCATAGCGGACTTCAAACGCAGCAGAGCGGGCTGATCGGACGTCGCCACGATGAGCACCGATTTTCGCAGGCCCTCGTCTCCGAGATCTTTTTCGATGAAGTCGCGAACCTCGCGCCCGCGTTCCCCGACGAGCACTATTACGTTCACGTCCGCCTCGGCGTTTCGCGATATCATGCCCAGAAGCGTACTCTTGCCCACTCCGGAGCCCGAGAATATCCCGAGCCGCTGCCCCCTGCCCACCGTCAGCAAGCCGTCTATCGCCTTTATACCCAGCGGCATGGGCTTGAGTATGCGCTGTCTTACCATCGGATTTTGCGGCTGCGCGTCCACGGGATACCACGCGTCGGGCTCGGGCCGCGGCAAGTCGTCGAGCGGGTTGCCCAGAGCATCGAGTATCCTGCCCAGAAACCGCTCGCCCACGGGCACGCTGAGCATCATGTCCGAGTACACCACAAGGCTGCCGAGTCCCGCGCCTCCTAAATTGTCAAAGGGCATAAGCTGCGCGAGGCCTTCCTTAAACCCCACGATCTCCGCCGTCACCGACTTGTCCCCGCGCACAGAGTATATCTGAACCAGATCCCCGATCCTCGCGTTCGGGGCAGTGGCTTCCACGGCAAGGCCCACTATCTTCGTTACGCGCCCGCAGTATTCGAGCGTATCCGTGGCAGCCAGCGTATCGAGACACGCCTCAAGCTCTATGCCGCTCACTTCAACCCACCCGACTTCTCAAGCGCGGCTTCAATGCGCTCCAACTGCGTGTGCGGTCCGGCGTTCACAGTCACATCTCCGGAGTCTATTATGATTTCAGTTGGACCAAGAGAGGGGGTTTTTACCACCGCCGCGGCGATCTCTCCCCCGTCCACATTGAAAACCGCGCTCCCCGACGGGAAAAAACGCTCATAATCGGCTTCGCCAACGCTTACCGTCAGCTTCTCCGTCGGTTTGACACGCTCCAATGCGTCCTCAATAACGTCTACAAAAAAATTATCGTCATTTTCGTATCGTAAATTAACAATTTTTCTGAGGATTTCAAATATAAGGGTTTTTATTCGCCCCTTTGCCGTCTCAAATTCATCAAGCGCGCGGTCTCGCTCCGCGTTAAATTCCGACAGCACACGTTCAAAGGCCGCCCGCCCCTCGGCAGCGTCGGCTTCGGCAGCGTCGGCCGCCTTTTTCTCACCCTCAGCGCGCCCTTCCGAAACCCCCCCATCATACGCATCGCGGCGCAACTCCTCCGCACGAAGTCTGACCTCCTCAAGTATCCGCGACGCCTCGGCCTTCGCTTCCGCCACTAACATCCCTGCGCGCTCTCGCGCCTCAGCTTCCTCGTCAGCCTTCTCTGCAGCGGCGGTCTCCGCTTCCTGTACGCCGCCGTTCTCTTCGGCGATCTGCGTTTCCTCTGCGTGCGCTCCGTCGGATGGTTCCGTCTCGGTATAACCGCGCGGTATCTCGCTCAGGCGCACCCTCTCGCGGCTAACCTTAAACAATCATGTCATCCCCCTCTCCGCGGGCGACTATGATCTCTCCGTCGTCCTCCAGCTTGCGGACGGCGCTCACTATGCGCTGCTGCGCGTCCTCGACATCTCGCACCCTGACAGGCCCCATAACGTCCATGTCGTCCTGTATCATCTCCTGCATACGTTTGGAGATGTTGGAGAAGATTATCCTCTTTACATCGTCCGTAGCCATCTTCAGCGCTAAGGCGAGATCCGTGTTGTTTATATCGCGCAGCACACGCTGCACCGCCTGACCGCTGAGCTTGGATATATCCTCGAACACGAACAGGTTGTTTCTTATCTCGTCGGCAAGTATGCTGTCCTTCTCGTCGAGGATTTCGAGGATGTTTTTCTCCGAGCCCCTGTCGAGCGAATTTATAATTTCGACGATGGCGTTCAATCCGCCGACCTGTATTTGATCCATGTACCCCATCGACGATATTTTGCGTTCCAGCACGCGTTCCGCCTCGCGTATGTAATCGGGCGACGCGCTTCCCATGCCAGCTATGCGCTGTATGATCTCCGCTTGGCGCTCCGGCGGCAGCGCCGCGATTATCTGCGCCGACTGCTTGGGGTCTATGTACGACAGGACGAGCGCTATTGTCTGAGGATGTTCGCTGTGTATCACATTTAGTATCTGCGCGGCATCCGCGCGTCTTATGAAATCGAATGGGCGCACTTGAAGCGACGTGGTAAGCCTGTGTATCAGTTCGTCGGCACGGTCTTGTCCTATCGCGCTCTCAAGGAGCTCCCGCGCGTAGTCAATGCCACCCTCCTGGAGAAATTTATTGGCAAGGCACATCTCATAGAACTCGTTGATCACCTCTTCGCGCGTATCCGAATCCACCTTGCGCAACATTGCTATACTCATGGTCATAGACTCGATCTCTTCCTCACTGAGGTGCTTATACAGCTCGGCGGAGTACCCCTTGCCAATACTGACAAGTAAAACGGCAGCCTTCTCCATCGTCGTCAACCCACTATCCGCCATAAAACCATCTCGCTTCCATATGTTTTATATTGATGCGCTCACTGTTCATCCGTCAGCCAGCCGCGCAGAATGGACGCAACCGCCTCCGGATTCGACTTGATCATCTTTTCAAGCTGCACGACGGTCTCCGGCGGCGGAGCGCCCACCGTGACAATCTCTTCATCCTCCTTGGCCTCTCCGACAGAAGCCACGTCCTCTCCGCTTCCGTACATCCCGGACTCATACTGCTCGTCGCCGCCGACAAGATAATTGATCCCGCCGCCCGCTCCGGCTGCCTCCATGACCGGCTCCTCTTTCTTTTTTAACATAGACCTTATCAACATCAGTATAAAAATCACGAGTATCAGCACTGTGGCGCATATGATGCCCGTCCTCAGAAGCTCCTGCGTCCTGTATTGATCCATCGCATCTATGTAGCTCTGTATGCCGTCCACGACGGGATTGAGCGCCCCGTCCTGAAACGGGAGCCGCGCCACCGTCACGTAGTCCACCGACGTACCGATCGCGCTCGCCACCAACTCGCGCACCTGCTCCGTGTAGTCCTCCGGCACCGCCACGCTGTCCACCATGACACCGATGGACATCGCTTTTACGGTGCCCTTCGCCTTCTCAAGCTGTGTTACCTTTTTGTTTATCTCATAATTCGCCTCTTCGAAGACCCTTCTGTACGTCTCGCCTTCCTCGAGATCGCCGTAGGGATACGTTATCGTGCCATCTATATCCTCTTGCGTACCCATGCCGTTTGCGTCGGTGCCAGGCACGCCCTCCGCCGCTCCGTTCGCGCGCGCGATCTCCAGCTCGTCCGCCATGCTGAGCATGAGCCCCGTGCCCATGCCCTCCACAGGCTCGGTGAACACGATATCCTCGGACACCTCGCTGTCGAAGTCGAGCGTCACGCTCGCCTCCGCGCGCACCTTGCCCGCGCCGAACACTGGCGTCAGCAGATTGACGATCTGACTTGACAGCTCACGCTTTATGCTCTCCTCGAGCAGGCGCTGAGTCGTTATATTCGCCGTCTCGTCCCCTTCGCCGTCCTCGTCCATAAAATATACGTTCAACGCCTCGTCAACTATGCTTATGTTCTCGGGCTTTATGCCGGCGACGGCGTTCAAAACTATGCGGATTATCCCGTTTGCCTCGGATTGCGTGAGCATCTCTCCGTTTTTCGTTATGAGCATGACTGAGGCACTCGAATCCTGTTCATCGAGCGCCCTGACAAAATCCGACACCTTTGCCGGCACTATGAGCACAAGGCAGTCCTCTATTTTATCCGTCCTGTTTATAGTCGTGCGCAGCA
>JAISBX010000056.1 GCA_031265965.1 Oscillospiraceae bacterium
CGGTTTAGCTCCAAAAACTTTTCGGGGACGGTCTCTTCCAGAGCGCGGCGCCATGCTTCCTGCGGTAGGTCGAAGTAGCGGGACAGCCTGCCCATCAGGACTATGTTTACGGCTTTGGATGAGCCGGCCTGTTCCGCGAGGGCGAGGGCGTCGAACGCGTCTACGTCGGCGCCGGACGCTGCCAGATCCTCTACGAGCGCGCTTGGATACTCGGCGGCGCCCGTTATTACGGGCATCGGGTCTATCCGCTGCGTGTTTGTGATCATCCGCCCGCCCGGCGCGAGATATTTGCGCCACCGCGCCGCCTCCAATAGCTCGAACGACACTATGAAGTCCGCGCCGCCCTCGTCGATGAGCGGGGAGTAGACGCGCTCGCCGCAGCGCACGTACGTCACGACGCTGCCGCCCCGCTGGCTCATGCCGTGTACCTCGGACACCTTTACGTCGTATCCGCCGTTCATCAGCAGCCTGCCGAGCAAACGGCTGGCGAGCAGGCTCCCTTGGCCGCCCACGCCGACTATCATTATGTTCTTTGCCGTCATGCCGTCACCCCCTCGAACGCGTCGAATTTGCAAAGCTGCGTACACACGCCGCAGCCGACGCACAGCGTCGCGTCTATCTTGGCACCGCCGTCCGTCATGCTGACGGCGGGACAGCCTATCCTCATGCACGACTTGCACTTTTTACACTTTTCGGCGTCCACCCGCAGCGGCGGCTTGGACTTGACCGTCTTTAGCAGCGCGCAGGGGCGCCGCGATATAATGACGGACGGCTCCGCGATGGCCGTCTCCTCCGTCACTGCCTCGTCGCACGCGCTTATGTCGTATGGATCCACAACGCGCACGCGCGCTATGCCGACGGCGCGGCAGAGCGCCTCTAGGTCTATCTTGCCCGCCGGCTCTCCCTTGATGTTCAGGCCCGTCGTCGGGTTCTGCTGGTGCCCCGTCATGCCGGTTATGGAGTTGTCCAGAATTATAACAGTCGAACTCCCTCCGTTATACGCGATATTGATGAGCCCCGTGATGCCGGAGTGCATGAACGTTGAGTCGCCTATGACGCATGCCGAGCGCCTCGCCGCATTGTTGCCCTCCGCGTGCGTAAAGCCGTGCAGCCCCGAAACAGACGCGCCCATGCAGATAGTTGTGTCGATGGCCGCAAGCGGCGCGGCGGCTCCCAGCGTGTAGCAGCCGATGTCGCCGAGCACCGTCACCTTGTTCTTCACGAGGGAGTAGAACATCCCCCTGTGCGGGCACCCGGCGCACATGACGGGCGGGCGGCCCGGCAGCTCAAAGGGTAGGCCGCAGACATCGGGCGCGGCGCGTCCGAGCGCGCGGGCGACGAGGTTTTGCGAGAACTCGTCGCAGGCCGGGAAAATATCCTTGCCGCGCACGGGGATACCGAGCGCGCGGCAGTGATTTTCTATAACGGGGTCGAGCTCCTCTATGACCGTCACGCCGCCGGGAAAGCTCGCGGCGAAATCGCGTATCAGCTTTTCGGGGAGCGGGTTGACAATGCCGAGCTTAAGCACGCATACTCCGTCGCCGAACACCTCTTTCACGTACTGGTACGACGTGCCCGACGTGACTACGCCGAGACCGCGCCCTCCGTCCGCCGCCCACTCCACGCGGTTGAGCGGGGATGTCTCCGCGAGCTCGGCGAGCTTTTTCGTGCGCTCCTCGACGATAGGATGCCGCCGTTTCGCGTTGCCCGGCATCATCACGTACTTCGATATGTTCTTATTATAAGGTATGAGCTCCGGCACGGCGCGCTCTCCCGTCTCGACTATGCTCTGAGAGTGCGCAACGCGCGTACACATGCGCAGTATGACGGGCGTGTCAAACGCCTCTGACAGCTCGAACGCGTATTTCGCGAATTCGTAGCACTCGCGCGAGTCGGACGGCTCGAGCATAGGCAGCTTCGCGGCCACGGCGTAGTGGCGCGAGTCCTGCTCGTTTTGAGAAGAGTGCATCCCCGGATCGTCCGCGACGGCTATAACGAGCCCCGCTCCGACCCCCGTGTACGACAGCGTGAAGAGCGGGTCCGCGGCGACGTTGAGCCCCACGTGCTTCATCCCGCAAAACGCGCGCCTCCCCCCGAGCGATGCCCCGAACGCCGTCTCGAGCGCCACCTTCTCGTTAGGCGCCCACTCGGAGTAGACCCCCCCGCATTCGGCAAGCGTTTCCGTTATCTCCGTGCTGGGAGTGCCGGGATAACTCGACGCCACACACACGCCCGCCTCATACAACCCGCGCGCGACGGCGTCGTTTCCCAGCATAAGGGTTTTCAATGCCCATACCTCCTATCTTGTCCCGCAATACCCCGCGGAAGACCTTATGCCCTGATGATACCACAAAATCGGGCATATGTGAATAGGGAATTTTACTATATTGTATCTTAATCCGTCTTGACATTCGCCGTTAAATATAATAACATCATACTCAAGCCGGCCGCGTCACTATTTGCCGGGCGGTCTGGGGGTTTGTGCGAATGAAAGCGCGTATAAAAAAACTGAGGGCGCGTTTCCAGAGGTTTCTGGATAAATATATATACACCGACAGCCTCGACTTCGATGCGAGGGTGTTCAACCTCATCTTCATCGTGGGCATCGTCGCGCTTTTTGTCTCGGCCGTCGGGCATATCGTCGAGGGCTCCAACAGCGCCATGATGGTCGTCAAGATCGTCATGATATTCGGGGCCGCGGCGCTTCTGATGGTCGCCAACAGGTTCAATATGCACGGCGCCGGGCGCTGGCTGACCATGATCGTCTATTGCGATATGCTGTTCCCGCTGATTTTTATTACAAACGGCGGGAGCGAGAGCGGGTTTGCCGCGTATTTCGTGCTGACCATCAATCTCATCGCGCTTCTCGCGCGGGGCAAGCGTATGTACCTGATGATGTTGGTACACATCGCCATCATAATCGGGTGCTACCTGCTCGACAAATACGTTCCCCAAATAATAATACCGTTAAACGAGTTTCAGCACTACACCGACCACGTGATATCCATCATTGTGGCGGGCGCGTTCATCGGGCTCATAATCTACGGGCTGAGCGAGCTGTTCATACGCGAACAGGCTAAAGCGAACGCGGCCAGCCGCGCAAAGAGCGATTTTCTCGCGCAGATGAGCCACGAGATGCGCACGCCCATGAACGCGATAATCGGCATAGCGTCCATACTCGCGGAATCCGATGACATAGACAAGCACAAGGACGGCATGAAAAAGATTTCGTCGGCGTCCGCCCACCTCCTCGGAGTTATAAACGACATACTCGATATGTCTAAAATCGAGGCGAACAAGCTGGAGCTGTTTTCGGAGCCGTTCGACTTTCGTAAAATGCTCAGCGACGTAGCCACCGTCATGCTCAGCGGCATAGAGAACAAGCGCCTCTCCTTTACGACGCAGATCGACCCGGACATACCGGAGTGGCTGCACGGCGACAGGCAGCGTCTCGCCCAAGTCGTCACGAACCTGCTGTCGAACGCGGTCAAGTTCACCGGAGAGGGCGGGCGCATCAGCCTCACGGCGCGCGCGGAGGGCCGCGACGGCGAGAGTTATAAGCTGCTGATCAGCGTGTCCGATACGGGTATCGGCATTTCCGAGGAGCAGCTCGGGCGCCTGTTCAAATCCTTTGAGCAGGCCGACAACAGCGTATCGAGAAAATACGGCGGCACGGGGCTCGGGCTGGCTATCAGCAGACGGATAATCGAGCTGATGGGCGGAGATATATGGGCGCGGTCAACGCCGGGAGAGGGCTCGACGTTCTCGTTTACCGTGCCGCTGCCGCCCGGCGTACCGCCCGAGGACTCGCTGCGAGCGGACGGCGCCGTCCGCGACCTGACAGGCAGGACGATACTCCTGGCCGAGGACATCGACATCAACCGTGAGATAATAACGGCGCTGCTGGAACCGACGAACCTCACGATCGACTGCGCGTCTGACGGGGGCGAGGCGGTGGAGATGTTCAAGGCAAGAGGCGGCGCCTACGACCTGATATTCATGGATATCCAGATGCCGGGCATAGACGGCTACGAGGCGACGCGCGGCATACGTTCGTCGGGAGTGCCCGGCGCCGAGAGCGTACCGATCATCGCAATGACGGCAAACGTGTTCAAAGAAGATGTCGACAAAGCGATAGCCGCCGGCATGAACGGGCATCTCGGCAAGCCCATAGTATTCGAGGATGTGATGAAAACGCTCTCAAAATATCTTGACAGCGAAAACACGGAGCGGACGCCGGTGCGGGATGGTCAGTAAGCTCACATATCCCGGCTGCTCTATGGCGGACATGGTATTCGCCGCGGCGGAGCGGTATCCTGACGCCGCGGCGCTGGATTTTTACGGCGTCAGGACGCCGTACCGCGCTTTCGCGGCGGGGATACGTCTGTGCGCCCGCGCGCTGCTGGCGTCCGGCATTGCGCGCGGCGACCGCGTTACAGTCTGTCTGCCGAACACGCCGCAGGCAGTGACGCTGTTTTACGCGATAAACCACATCGGCGCCGTGGCAAACATGATACATCCGCTGTCCGCGCAGGAGGAAATAGCGTTTTATCTCAATTCGAGCCGGAGCGTCGCCGCCGTGACGCTCGACCGCTTCTATCCGAAGTTCGCGGCCGTGTTGGACAGGACGGGCATAAGTTCTATTATACTAACAGATATCGACGACGGCTTGCGCGGCGTCAAAAAGCCGCTCTACAGGCTTGCGCAGGGGCGCGGGGCGCGCGTCCGCCCGGACGGACGCGTTACGCGCTATCCCGATTTCCTCCGGCGCGGGCGCAAATACGAGCCGGACGGCGAGACCCCCGGTTCCGCCGGCGATACGGCCGCCATACTCTACAGCGGCGGCACGACGGGCACCCCAAAGGGCATACTGCTCACAAACCTCAACTTCAACGCGCTCGCCCTCCAGACGGCCGCCGCGGGCGATTGCATAATTCCCGGCCACACAATGCTCGCCATAATGCCGATATTCCACGGTTTCGGGTTGGGCGTGTGTATACATACGGCGCTGATATCCGGCGTCACGGCTATTCTGGTGCCCCAGTTTTCAGTGGAGTCGTACGCGCGCCTGCTGCGAAAATACAGGCCTCATTACATCGCGGGCGTGCCGACGCTGTTCGAGGCGCTGCTGCGTATGCCGGAGCTCGGGCGGCTGGATATGTCGCGCCTTGAGGGCGTGTTCTCGGGCGGCGACTCGCTGTCGCCCGAATTAAAGCGCCGCGTGGACGCCTTCCTGCTCGAACACGGCGCGCGCGTTCAGATACGCGAGGGCTACGGACTTACGGAGTGCGTCACCGCCAGTTGCCTGACCCCGCGCGACTACCACCGCGAGGGCAGCATAGGCGTACCGTTTCCCGATATGCGCTACAAAATAGTGGAACCCGGCTCCGACGCCGAGCTCGCATACGGCCGGACCGGCGAGATATGTATCTCCGGGCCCACGGTCATGCCGGGCTACGACGGAAACCCGGAGGAGACGTCCATAGCGCTCCGGACGCACGGCGACGGCCGCGTCTGGCTCCACACGGGAGACCTCGGCTGTATGGACGGCGACGGCTTCGTATACTTCCGCCAGAGGCTCAAGCGCGTAATAATATCCTCCGGCTACAGCATATACCCCTCGCAGCTCGAGGACGTGATCAACGCGCACGCAAGCGTCCGTGAGTGCTGCGTCGTCGGCGTGCCGGACGACTACAAAATGCAAAAGCCCAAGGCGTTCGTAGTGCTCCATGACGGCGCCGCGCCCACGGACGAGCTGAAAGCGGATCTGCTTGAGCACTGCCGGCGCGGAATAGCTAGATACGCCGTGCCGCGTGAATTCGAGTATATGCCCGAGCTTCCGAGGACGGGCGTCGGAAAAATAGACTTCGCCGCGTTGCAGCGCGGCGATACGACTGCGGAGGGAGAAGCAAATGGACGATAGCGCAGCGCGTCCGCGCGTAGGGCGGCGGATCGCCGCGTATCTGATCCCCGCGGCGGTCCCGGCAGTCCTTGTCGGGCTGTACCACCTCGTACGGCTGAACACCGGCGTAATGGACGCGGTCAATACGGGCATATCGGCGCCCGCGCGCGCGTTTCTGGCGCGGGTGAGCTCCGGGCTGCCGTTTGTTTCTCTGGCGGAGACGCTGTGCACGGCGCTCGTGCTCTGGGTGCTGTATCACATAATAAGGACGGTCTCGCGCGTGGCGCACAGGCGCGGATGGCGCGCGATACTGCTCAAACGGCTGTACGCCGTCGCGCTCGTCGCGCTGTACATATGGGCGCTGTTCTGCTGGCTGTGGGGCGTGGGATATTTCGCGTCGGGCTTCGCGGCGCGCAGCGGGCTCGGCGGCGCGGGCGGGGTGGAGCTGCAGGACCTCTACGGCGCCACGGTATTTTTCGCGAATTTGGCAAACGAGAGATCCGCCGACGTGGCTCGCGACGACGGAGGGCACTTCGCCGAATCGGTGCAGGACATAATAGCGCTCTCGGACGGCGTATACGACGGCATCTCCGGGCAATTCCCGGCGCTCGGCGGCGCTCACTATCCGCCCAAGCCCATGCTCTACTCTCGCGTATACAGCAGGCTGGGCTTCACCGGCTTCTACTTCGCGCTTACGGGAGAGAGCAACATAAACACCGACGCTCCCGGATGTCTCATGCCCTCAACGGTGGCGCACGAGCTCGCGCATCAGCTCGGAGTGTTCGCGGAGGAGGAGGCGAATTTCGCCGGGATCGCCGCGTGCGTCACGTCCGGCATACCCGTGTACGAGTATTCCGGCGCGCTCTCGGCCCTGCTGTATCTGTCCTCGGCGCTCCGGTCCGCGGA
>JAISBX010000078.1 GCA_031265965.1 Oscillospiraceae bacterium
GGCGCCGTGTCGTCGGGCGACGAGAGCATAGGCAAGCTGATCGCCGAGGCGATGGACAAGGTCTCCCGCAACGGCGTTATAACCGTGGAGGAGTCGAAGACCGCCGAGACGTATTCCGAGGTCGTCGAGGGGATGCAGTTCGACCGCGGCTACGTCACGCCGTATATGGTGACCGATTCCGAGAAGATGGAGGCCGCCATCGACGATCCGTATATACTCATAACCGACAAGAAGATATCGAACATTCAGGAGATACTGCCCGTTCTGGAGCAGGTGGTGCAAGCGGGGCGCAAGCTCGTCATCATCGCCGAGGACGTCGAGGGAGAGGCGCTGGCCACAATAATCCTCAATAAGCTGCGCGGCACGTTCGTCTGCCTGTGCGTCAAGGCGCCGGGCTTCGGCGACAGGCGCAAGGAGATGCTCCGCGACATAGCGGCGCTTACGGGCGGCGAGGTCATATCGAGCGAGCTCGGCATGGAGCTCAAGGACGCCACGGTAGACCAGCTCGGCACGGCGCGCCAGGTCAAGGCGTCGAAGGACAACACAATAATCGTCGAGGGCTCCGGCAAGCCCGGCGACATCAAGGCGCGCATCAATCAGATCACAACGGAGATCGAGCAGACGACCTCCGATTACGACAAAGAGAAGCTCCAAGAGCGGCTGGCGAAGCTGTCCGGCGGTGTGGCCGTCATCAAGGTCGGCGCCGCGACGGAGACTGAGATGAAGGAGAAGAAGCTGCGCATAGAGGACGCGCTCAACGCGACGCGCGCGGCTGTGGAAGAGGGCATAGTCGCCGGCGGCGGCACGGTATACGTCGTGGCGGCAAAAGCGGTCGAAAAGCTGCTGCGCAACTCCTCCGGCGACGAGAAGACGGGCATAGCGCTCATCGTCAAGGCGCTTGAGGCGCCGACAAAGCAGATCGCCGTCAACGCCGGCTTGGAGGGCCCCGTCATTCTCGACAAGATAAAGAGCCGCTCCGACCCGACGTATGGCTACGACGCCGCGAAGGAGGTCTACGGCGACCTCATCAAGGCCGGCATAGTAGATCCCACGAAGGTCTGCCGCTCCGCGCTCGAAAACGCCGCGTCCGTGGCGTCGATGGTGCTGACCACCGAGTCGCTCGTATCGGATATCCCGGAGCCCCCCGCCCCCGTCGCCGCCGCGTCGCCGGACATGGGAGGCATGTACTAAAAGGCGGAGAGCCGCCGCGAAACACATCAAAAACAGAGCCGGGACGAGCCTGCTCAAGCAGTGCCGTCCCGGCTCTGTTTGAGCAGGGTGATTATATCTCGCGTCCTATTCGCTCGGCATCGGCGAGCCGCGGGTTACCCGCTATCGCTTTCGGCTCGTGTAAATGCGGCACGGTCACTATTCCCGCTTCCTGCCATTTCAAGTACGCGGACATCGCGCGGAAATGAGCTATGGTGGCGTCCGCTACGCTCTCGTCGATGTTGCCGCACGTCAGCAGCAAGGCGGCGCGTTTGATGTTCATACCGCCCCCGAGCAGCGCGTAGATGCGGTCGATCACGAGCTTTAGCTGCGCCGTCATTCCGAAAAAGTAGACGGGCGACGCAAGCGCTATAGCGTCGGCGTCTCTCAGCGCGTCGAGAATTTGCGCCATGTCGTCGCGCTGAACGCACACGTGGTCGTGCTCAAAGCAATAACCGCACCCCTTGCACCCGCCGATTTTAAAGTCGGCTACGCGAATCTGCGTCACGTGCTTGCCCTTAGCGCCGACGAGAAACGCGTCTGCAAGCGCGTCCGTGTTCCCGCCCGCGCGCGGAGAACTTCTCAAAAGTACAATATTCGCGGACATTGGCATCACCTTTCTTCTTTCAATCCTGCGGCAGACGCAGGGCTTTATGATTAACTTCGGCGGACTTTGTGCCGATATATAAGTGGATGGGAGGGAGCACTGCCGTGACAAAGCATATATCTGTTGAAAAGCTGTCGAAAAAGCAGCGCAAAGCGTATTACGCCAAAAGGCGCGGAACGTGGGACGGGCTCAGCCCAATCACCCGCGTGCCCCCGAACCCGAAAGTATATGTACGCCGCAAGCGCGTCAAACAGACTGACGAGTGACATTATATATCACTCGGGCGGAATTTGCAATGGCGGGAGGCCGGGTTATATGATAACAAATTTCGGCGACTTCATCACCGAACTGTTGGGTGCGGGCTTCTCGGTCGCGGGCGGCAATGACGAGGGCGTGTTCGGGCTGATAGGCTTCTCTTGGGAGAATCAGCCGCCGGGCGGCCCCGTGCGATGGCATACGGGCGACCCGGAAACCGACCCGTGGGAGTGGCGTATACGCGTATTGGAGGAGCGCAACGACATCGCCTACGCGAAGGTGTTTTTCCGCAAAGCGGGTTACATAACACGCGAGTGGTACCCATATTTCCTAGCGGCGCGGCGCGGCGGGCGCGAGTACGCGGACTTTTACGCCGACGGCTTGATGAGCCGAGATACAAAACGCGTTATGGACGTTCTCGCGGAAAATCGCGCGCTCCCGGTTCACGAATTGAAATTGCTCGTGGGATTCGGCAAAGAGAAAAAATCCCGGTTCGATAAGGCTCTTGCCGACCTTCAGATGGATTTGTTTATCACTATGTGCGGCCGGGCGCAAAAGCGCAACAAATATGGCGAAGAATACGGCTGGAACTCCACCGTATTTTGTATCTCAGAGGAATTCTGGGAACGCGCCGTATTCGACCAAGCCGCCGAAATAGGTGCCCAAAAATCATTCGACGCAATATCCGAACGCATCTATCAACTCAATCCCAACGCTGACGGGCGAAAAGTTCGCAAATTCATACTCGGACGACGTCAGATTTGAATATCCTCGGCAATATCCGTCTGTAAAGTATTGCCACCGGTATCCAAGACAGCAGATCGGACATTGGCTGCGCCCACACAATGCCGTTCAGACCGGCCATCGCGTTCAAAATAAACGCGGCGGGTTTATCTAAAAAGGGGCGGCCCGCTGGCCGCCCCTTTTTTGCCGTATTACCGCCGCGTTCTTACAGCAACATGAACCTGTGGAGCATGGTTGCCGCCTCCGCGCGCGTGGCGCTTCCCAGCGGGTCGAACAGGTTGCCGGGCTTGCCGGTGATGATGCCTTTCATATAGCACCACATCGCCCCCTCGATCGCCCAGTCGCGTATGTCGGTAGTGTCTTCAAAGTCGAGGTGGATAGTCCACGCTCCCTCCGGGCCGTCGCCGGCGTATATGGCGTAGTTGAGAAGTATCGTCGCCATCTGGTCGCGCGTCACATTGACGTTCGGCGCGAATCTGCTGTCTCCGACGCCGGTTATGATACCCGCGCCGGCCGCCCAGCTCACGGCGTCGGCGTACCAGCTTTCGTAGTCCACGTCGCTGAACGCCGGTACGTCCCCCTCGGACGCGGCGGGACTGCCCTCGAGGCGGTAGAGCACGGTGACGAGCGCCGCGCGCGTCATGCGCGTGTTCGGGGAGAACGCCGTATCGCTCACGCCGGTCATCAGCCCGTTTTTCACGGCGAATTCCACGTCGCCGTAGAACCAATCAGCCGGTTTTACGTCGCCGAACGGGTTTTGCCACGTATCGCCGCCGTCGGGCGTCTCCTCGTCGCCGCCGTCGGGCGGCGCGTCCGCGGAGGGCGAGACCAGCGTGTCGCCGTAGTAGACCTGCGCGACCGTGGGCGTAAACGTCTCGCCGCCGTCCGTCGATATCTGCAGCACGGATTGGCCCGCGCCGTCGATCTCGCCGCCGGTGCCGCTGTACAAGCCGATCTGCCTGCCGTCGTCGTCCACGATAAAGCTCATGTAGTACAGGTCCTGATCGAGCATCTGCTTGTCAAGCTTAAACATCATCGCGAAGAGCAGCGCGGTCGTCGGATCCGAAGCTTCCGGACGCGTGTATTCCTTCCAGTCCGTCCAGTTAGTCGAGGTATACAGTTGGTAGCCGGCGTTTATGACCGGGTCGCCCGCGGCTGTCCACTCCAGCCAGTCGGAGGCTATCGGGCCGTCGCTTTGGTTTATGCTTCCCAGCTTAGTCCAGCTACTTGCGCCGTTTGGAAGCGCGGCCGCCTTGTAGACGTTAGTCAGGTAAGCGTCCTCGCCCGCTCCGGCGCTCCGGTTGTGGAAGGAGCTGTAGATGTACCACGCGTCGTCGTTATAGCGCAGATCGTATTCGTTAAAGACGTGGTTTTCCTCCAGGGCCGGGAAGTCCTCTATAAACTTCCACGAGGCAAAGTCCGCCGTCGCGAGGATGCCGTCGCCGTTTTTACCGTCGGCGTTTCGCTGCGCCCTGAACAGGAACCACTCGTCGTAGACCTCCGTCACGTTGTAGCAGGAGTACGCGTCGGGGAATTTGACCTCATACCAGTCCACGGCGTCGGACGAGTAATGCGGAACGGTGCGGCCGTTGTCGTAGATATATGTCAGCAGATAGCTGCCGTTTTGTTGGTAGCTCCGCGAGGTACCGGCGCCGCTGTCGTATACCGCGTGCCATGTCTCAAGGTCGGTCGAGGAGTACAGCCCGGGATACGCGGTGTTTGCGTACTGCGCGCTGCCGGCGAGGTATGTATCGCCTATTTTGAATAATTTCTGAAAGTACACGTCCTTCGGCACGTTGCCGCTGAGCGTGAGATGAATGGGCTCGACGGTGAACTCCTGCAAGGCGAGCACTATCGCGCCGTTTGCGAGGATGAGCGCCACTATGAGGAACGGGATGATCGCTTTTGCCGTTTTCTTCTTGAACTGCATCGTCATGTTGGTTTACCTCCAAATATAGTATAGTATAATAATGTAGCGAATTCGAGCTTCCGGACGGCCATATGCGCTATGGAGCCGTACCCGAGGTGTACATCGGCATCACACTCCCTTGATATATTTAACGTACAGCGGGTTTACGTCTTTAATTTTTGCGTCCAAGTCGAGCAGTTTTTTATTATACTCGCCGTCGGATAACGCACCCGCCGAAACAGCCTGTGCCAAAACGTCGCGATACAGCTC
>JAISBX010000130.1 GCA_031265965.1 Oscillospiraceae bacterium
GTGCCGGCATACCGCGCCGGATCCTCCGGATCTTGTATCGCCACGTTCCACTCGCTGCCGTCCGGCTTTTTCCCGAGCGTCTGCACGTTGCCTCCGAGCGAAACTATGCCCGACGTGACGCCGCGCTCTCTGAGGATATCCACGGCACGCTGCGAGGCGTACCCCTTCGCGAGAGCGCCCAGATCGACCGCCATGCCCGGCGAGAGCGTAATTTCGGCGCCGTTTATCTTCACCGCGCGGTGATCCACGAGCGGCGTTATGGCGCGCAGCTCGCCGTCGTCCGGTACGCGCGGCGCGTCCGTCGTAAAGCCCCACGCCCTGACCGCCGGATACACCGTCACGTCGAGCGCGCCTCCCGTCAGGTCGGACACCGCGGCCGCCGTCTCTATTATCTCTATCGTCTCGGGCGAGGCTTCCACGCGGGAATCCCTGTTCAGCGCGTATATCTCGCCGCTCCCGGACGTCACGGACCACAGGCCGTCAAGACGCTCTATCTCGCTTGCCGCCGCCGACAGCGCGTCCTGTGCGGGATCGCCGTACGCGCTCAGCCGCATATACGTGTCCATAGCGAACAGCTCCCGCTCGCGCGGTTCCTGCTCCGCCTCCGGACGGGGCGAGCACCCGCAGACCGCGGCCGTGATCAGCGCCAATGCGCCGGCGCACGCCGCAAGACGTCCCGCGCGCCGCGGCGAACCGGGCGGACACGCAGATCCTCCCCTACGCACCCGCAGACGCGCCGGGGAACAGCGAGGCGTCGGTGTGCGGGAGGAAGCAGGCGGCGATGAACGAGTCCATATAGCCCGCCTGAGTGCTCAGCTCCACGTACGTGATGCCGCGCGCGAGCTCGCTGAGATGGTCGGAAGCCTTGTCCGATATGAGCATGGCGTACGCGCCGGCGAGCGACGTGTTGCCGATATACTTGTATTTGCTCTCCGGCAAGCTGGGGAACATGCCGATGCGTATAGCGTTGCGCACGTTGATCCCGCTGCCTATGCCGCCCGCGACGAACACTCTGTCTATATCGTCGGGCGCGAAGCCCAAGGGCTCCAGCAGCGTCATGATGGCGGAGAAAATGGCGCCCTTCGTGCGGATGAAGTTATCTATATCCGTCTCGTTGATATATATCTCGCGCCCCGTGGCCGATCGGTTGGCGGACGACAGGATATACCTGCCCGTCCCGTAATCGTCGTACACGACGCGCTCGCCCTGCCGCGCGAATTTGCCCTTGCCGTTGATTATCCCGGTGGAAAACAGCTCGGCGATGACGTCGATTATGCCCGAGCCGCACAGCCCGACGGGCTTGCCTCCTCCGATAACAGTCAGGTACGGCTCCATGGTATCCCGGTCGATGGAGCACCCCTCGATGGCGCCGTCCGTTGCCCTCATCCCGCACCGGATGTCGCCGCCCTCGAACGCGGGACCCGCCGAACACGCGCACGCCATAAGGAATTCGCTGCTGCCGAACACTATCTCGCCGTTCGTGCCCAAGTCCACGAGAAGCGACAGCTTCGGGGAATTCCATATCATGCTCGCGAGCGCGCCCGCCGTGATGTCGCCGCCGACGTAGCTCCCTATGTTAGGAGCTACAAACATTCTTGCCCCCGGCGCCAGATCAATTCCGACCTCGCGCGTGAATATGGGCGCTATCTCGAAGAACGCGGGGACATAGGGCTCCATTCGCAAATAATTCGCGTTGACGCCGAGCAGCAGGTGGTTCATGGTGGTGTTGCCCGCGAGCGTAACGCAGCCCACGCGCTCCATCCCCACGCCGCAGTCGTCGCACATCTTGTGGATTACGGGCAGTATAGACTCGTGGACAACGGCGTACCGCAATCGCTCGACGCCGCCCGGCTTCTGCTGCTCGAGGATGCGGTTGATCACGTCGGCGCCGTAGCGTATCTGCCCGTTGCCGGTGCTGCCCTTGGCGAGTATTTTGCCCGTCTCCAGATCGACGAGCAGCGCGGACACCGTGGTCGTGCCGACGTCTATCGCCAGACCGCATATGGGCGTGGCGGAGTCGGCGGGGAACAGGTCAAGTATGCGCACGGCGTCCCCCTCGCCGTACAGCAGGCAGCGCAGGCGGTAATCGTTGTCACGCAGCAGGCCCGGCAGCTTTTTGAGCAGGGAGTAGCGTATATGCACATCGCTCTTGCCGAGCTTGGCCGCCACCGCGCGCGTCAGGCGCTCATTATCGGGCATGGTGTCGTCGAGCGTGGGCGGTTCCATCTCTATTATGAACGCGCTGTATCCGTTCCCGAAGTCGAGGCCGGCGTCCGCCAGATCCTTTTGAAGCGAGTTGAATATCTCTATCTCGGCCGGCGACGAGAGATCCGACACGCGCATTCTGTTCTTGTACGCGCTGGCGATGTCCGGCACGAAGATCTTGGCGCTGCCCGTCACCTTTGACACGCAGGCGAGGCGCCAGCCGTTGAAATACTCGTAGTCGTTTATATGCCGCGTTATCGCGCTGTATACCTCGCCCTCCACGAGCCTCACGCGGCACTTCCCGCAGCTCCCGTTGCCGGAGCACGGCGCGTCGATGGCAACGTTTGCCTTGCGCGCCAGCTCTAAAATGTTCTCTCCGTGCGAGGCGAAGATCACAACGTCCTCCCCGCCCTCGATCTTGAAAGTTATCTCATACATTCACAATACC
>JAISBX010000131.1 GCA_031265965.1 Oscillospiraceae bacterium
ATCAGCGAGGTAAAACGTTCTTTCAACTGATTCGCCGCGCGCCCTATTTCCGGACGGACCGAAGCGTCAAGGCGCGGCATCTCTTTGAGTATTTCCGTAAGCAGCCCCTGCTTCCCGAGAAAGAGCGTTTTTGCCTCTTGAAGCTCAACCTCGCTTTTTGCCTCGGATATCCTCGCCTCGCCGTCAACGAGCAAGGCATCTAACTTTTCTTTTATCGTCTATCCCTCCATTCGCCGTGTGTTTGCCGATCATATCATATTTTGGAGATTTGGGCAAGGCGCTTTTTAAGCTTGTTTTTTTCGCCGCGCGTATGTATAATGCGGTGGTAATACAGAACAAGGGGGGCCGACTGTGGAATCACCGCAGATTATGGATTATAACAAAAAAAACGTGTCCGATATCGACGTTCGCGGAAAAAAAGTGCTGTTGAGGTGCGACTTTAACGTGCCGATCGACAGGGGGACGGGCGGCATTGCCGATACGGGCCGCATCGTGTCGTCTCTGCCGACGATCAATTACCTGTTGGACAACGGCGCGGGGGTGATCGCCTGCTCGCATCTGGGGCGGCCAAAGGGCGTGCGGAGGCCGGAGCTGTCCCTAGCTCCCGTGCGCGAATGCTTGGAAGAGCTCCTCGGCAGGCCTGTCGCGATGGCGTCGGACGCGGCGGGGCCAGACTCCGCGCGGCTCGCGGCGTCTCTCAGACCGGGCGAGCTCATACTGCTGGAAAATCTGCGCTTTGAGAAAGGCGAGGAGGCGAACGACCCGGAGTTTGCCGCCGCCCTCGCCGGACTTGCCGACATATTCGTATCCGACGCGTTCGGGTGCGTACACCGCGCGCACGCGTCCGTCTGCGGCGTGGCGGACTTTTTGCCCGCCGTGACGGGCTTCCTGCTGCAAAAGGAGCTGCGCGCGATAGGCGAGGTAATATCGAAACCCGCGCGGCCGTTCGTCGCGGTGCTGGGGGGCTCTAAGGTGTCCGATAAGATAGGCGTGATAATCAACCTCGCGCGGACGGCGGACGCGCTTCTGATCGGCGGGGGCATGGCGTACACCTTCATATCGGCGGCGGGCGGCCGTATCGGCGGCTCGCTGTGTGAAGCCGACAAGCTCGATTACGCGCGCGAGGCGATCGCGACGGCAAACGAACGCGGCCTGCGGCTGCTGCTGCCCAGCGATTCCGTCGCGGCGGCGGATATGTCTGAGGGCGCGCGGACAAGCGTGGTCGCGAGCGACTCGATACCGGACGGCCTGATGGGGCTCGACATCGGCCCGGCGGCGGCGGCGGAATTCTCGGAGGTGATAAGAGGCGCCGGCTCAGTCGTGTGGAACGGTCCGATGGGAGTGTTTGAGAACTCTAAGTTTGCCGGCGGCACAATAGCCGTGGCGGAGGCAATGGCGGGCTCCGGCGCCGTTACCGTCGTCGGCGGAGGCGACAGCGCGGCGGCGGTCAGAAAATTCGGGCTGGAGGACAGCTTCACGCATATCTCGACGGGCGGCGGCGCGACGCTCGAATTCCTCGAGGGAAAGATCCTGCCGGGGGTCGCCGCGCTGGATTAAAATTTATTATGGGGGTCATTTTGATATGAACGACAGGGCGGTCATTACTTATGTGCACGGGCGGGAGGTATTGGACTCGCGCGGAAATCCTACCGTCGAGGCGGAGGTGCGGCTGGCGGGAGGCTCCGCCGGGCGGGCGATAGTACCGTCGGGCGCTTCGACGGGGCGCTTTGAAGCGGTCGAGCTGCGCGACGGCGACAAGAGCCGGTATCTCGGTAAGGGCGTGCTAACGGCGGTCTCGCATATCGAAGGCGAGATAGCCGACGCCGTCACAGGGCTCGACGCGACGCGGCAGCGGCTCATAGACGAGACGATGATAGCGCTCGACGGAACGCCGAACAAGTCGCGGCTCGGGGCTAACGCCATACTCGCGGTCTCGCTCGCCGCCGCGCGCGCCGCGGCGGACTGCGTGGAGCTGCCGCTCTACAAATACATAGGCGGTCCGGGGGCGCACACCCTCCCCGTCCCGATGATGAACGTGCTCAACGGGGGCGCGCACGCGGACAACAGCGTCGATATCCAAGAGTTCATGATAATGCCTGTGTCCGCGCCGAGCTTCCGCGAGGCGGTGCGTATGTGCTCCGAGGTCTTCCACACTCTGCGCAAAATCACGCCCTCCACGGGCGTGGGCGACGAGGGCGGCTACGCCCCCGATCTCGCGGCTGACGAGGACGCGCTGAAGGCTCTCGTGAAAGCTATCGAGGCGGCTGGCTACAGACCGTGGGACGACTTCCGCATAGCGCTCGACCCCGCGGTATCTGAGTGGTACGACCCCGGCGACGGCACGTACCATCTGCCCAAGCACGGCGACGTGATGATGCGCGAAGAGCTTGCCGGCATGTGGGCCGGCTTCGTCGAAAAATACCCGATAGTCTCCATCGAGGACGGCATGGCGGAGGACGACTGGGACGGCTGGAAAATATTGACAGAAAGGCTCGGCAAAAAAATACAGCTCGTCGGAGACGATCTGTTCGTGACGAATAGGCTGCGGCTGGCGCGCGGCATAGAGCTGGGCGCGACAAATTCCATACTCATAAAGCTCAATCAGATAGGCACGCTGACCGAGACGCTCGACACGGTAAGTCTCGCGCACAGGGCTTCGTTCACCTCGGTCATATCGCACCGCTCCGGCGAAACGGAGGACACCACGATAGCGGATCTGTCCGTGGCGCTCAACGCCGGACAGATAAAGACCGGCGCCCCGTCGCGCACTGACCGCGTCGCGAAGTACAACCGGCTCATGCGGATAGAGGAGGAACTGGGCGCCGAGGCGAGCTACCCCGGGATGTCAGCCTTTTTCAGTATTTAGCGACTCTATGACGTTGGCGTACGCGTCGGCGAACAGCCGCACGGCCGTCAGCGATTCGTCCAGAGTGTTGCCCGCGCTGCCCACCTCCACGAGCAGCGAGCCGGGCGACCTGTGCTGGTTGTAGCGGTACTGCGAGAGATATATCGGCCTTGCGAGCGACGGATATATCGCGTTCATCTCGTTTTGTATGTACAGCGACAGCTTGAAATTTTCGCGCCAGCCGGGGTGCTGCAACCCTGCCGCGTCGGTCCCCATGAAGAACATGATCTGAGAGCACGTGGTATCCCCGATATGCGCCACGGTCTTGTACTGCGAGCCGTCCGGGGCGGTGATAGCGTCCCGGTGCAGATCGATAATGAGACTGATGTCCGGATAGCTCTCCATGTACGACGCGACGACGGCGTCCGTGCGCCCGTACGAGCCCTGATAGCTGGGGTAGTCGTATATGCCCGTGTCGTGTATGACGGAGAACCCGCGCGCCGTGAGGCTGGCGGCGAGCTCGTCTCCGACCCTTATTATGTTGTACTGCCGATCCTCGGTCCTGAACAGATCCGAAGCCTCGTAGCTGCTGCCGGCGTCGGGCGTGTACGCCTCGCTTCCGTGCGTGTGCAGTATGAGGACGAGCGGCGCGCCGCCGCCGAGCGGAAGGCTCGGGGGATCGCTCAAGATCTGCGGCAGATCCAGCTCATAGGGCGTCGTGTTGTTTACGACAAGAGAGGCGATGTCGAGCGGTGCGGAGGACGATACGCCGCCGGCGAATCCCGCCGTGCCGCCCATGGGTTCTGTGGGCCGCGCGGGCTCCTCCGCGCCGCCGTCCGGGACCGGGGCGGGTACGAACGGCCTGAAAAAATACGGAGCCGCGCCCTGATCCCCGCCGGTCTGCGCGCCTTCCCCGTCCTCGGGACCGTCGTGCGGCGGCGGAGCGTCCAAGGCCGCCGCGGCTGAAGGGATACCCAATTCAAACCGCAAAATACCGTCCGCGAAGCCCTCGCGGCTGACGACGTCGTATATGAGTCCCTCCGCGGCTATATCCGCGCCAAATGCCGCGAGCAGGCGCAGCAATACGCAGACCGACAGCAAGATCACTACGCCGCGCGCGGCGGCTCTCACGTACGGCGCTGCCGGTCCTGAACGTCCCGATATTCTGCGCATATTCTTATAACCGTTCCTTTCGCGGCGCGGGCGGCGCGGGAATTTTGCGTATTATAGTTACTTGACTATATGAACGCGCCGCCGGGATTATGCGAGCGG
>JAISBX010000155.1 GCA_031265965.1 Oscillospiraceae bacterium
GTCTCGCCGCAGCCGGCGCAGGCGCCGGGGAACTCCAGCAGCGGGCGCAGGAACTGGGAGCCCTTTACGGTATTTTTGTCAAACCCCGTGTCTTTTTCGGAGACATATCTGTCCGCGTAATCGTAATAGCTTTGTGTGTGCGCCGCTTCCTCGATCGGGAGCATACGCAGCGCTTTCTCCTTCGCGGGGCAGACGTCCACGCACGAGCCGCAGCCCGTGCAGTCGTATACGGACGCCGCAATGGCAAAGCGCAGCCCCTCGTTGCCCTTTCCGGTCATTTGCTTCGACTTGAAGCCCTCCGGCGCCGCCTGCGCTTCCGTCTCGTCGAGCGCGAACGGGCGCACTACGGAGTGCGGGCACACGTACGCGCAGCGGTTGCACTGTATGCAATGCTCCGGCAGCCACTCCGGGACGTCCGTGGCGATGCCGCGCTTCTCGCAGGCCGACGTGCCGGCAGGAATGAGCGACCCGCCCTCCGTCTGCAAAAACACCGACACGGGCAGGGAGTCTCCCCGCATGAGGTTCATAGGCGCCATCACGCCGGACACATACGCTGCCGCGTCCTCCCGGGCGGCGCCCGTGCCGGCCGCGGCCGACGCGTCCCGCGTATCCTGCGCATCGCGCCATGAATCGGGTATCTCTATGAGCGTCACGTTGCGCAGCCCCGCGTCGACGGCCGCGATGTTCATGTCCACTATCTGCTCGCCCTTGCGCCCGTACGTGTCGCGCACGGCGTCCTTCATGTAGCGCGCCGCGTCGTCGATGGGCAGTATGCCCGACAGCTTGAAAAACGCCGCTTGCAGTATGGCGTTCGTCTTGTTACCTAGGCCTAACTGCTTGCCTATGCTCACGGCGTCGCACGCGTAGAGCCGCACGTTGTTTTGCGCGATGTAGCGCTTGGCGGCGGCGGGCAGACGGCGCGTGAACTCGTCCGCGTCCCACGGGCAGTTCGCCAAAAACACCCCGCCGGGCTTCACGTCCTGCGCCATATCGAATTTTTCGAGATACGACGTGTTGTGGCACGCGACGAAGTCTGCCTTCGACACGTAATAAGCGGACTTGATAGGCGAGTCGCCGAAGCGCAGATGGCTTATGGTCACGCCGCCGGATTTGCGCGAGTCGTACTGAAAATACGCCTGCGCCGTTTTGTCGGTGTGGTCGCCGATTATCTTTATGGAGTTCTTGTTCGCGCCCACCGTGCCGTCGGAGCCGAGGCCCCAGAACTTACAGGAGACTATGCCGGCGGGCGTCGTGTCCGGCGCCTCGTCTATCGGCAGCGACAGGTGCGTCACATCGTCGTTTATGCCGACGGTGAAGCTGTTTTTCGGAGCGTCGAGGGCGAGATTTTTGAATACCGCCAGCAGACAGCCGGGCGGCGTGTCCTTGCTTGCCAGCCCGTAGCGTCCGCCGAACACCCTGATTCCCGTGCCGCCGAGCGCCGTGACGACGTCGAGGTACAGCGGCTCGCCCACGCCGCCGGGCTCCTTTGTCCTGTCCAGCACGCCCACTGTCTTCACAGTCTTCGGCAGCGCCGCCATGAGATGGCTCACGGAGAACGGCCGGTACAGGCGCACTTTTATGACGCCCGTGCGCTCGCCGCGCGCGTTGAGGTAGTCCACGACCTCCTCCGCCGTCTCGCAGACGGAGCCCATCGCTATTATCACCCTGTCGGCGTCGGGCGCGCCGTAATACTCAAACAGCTTATACGCCGTGCCGAGGACTCCGTTTATCCTGTTGAGACAGTGCTCCACCACGCCGGGCAGCGCGTCGTAGGCTTGGTTGCACGCCTCGCGCGCCTGAAAGAATATGTCGCCGTTTTGCGCCGAGCCGCGCAGTACGGGGTGCGCCGGGTTGTTCGCCCGCGCGCGAAAATTTTGCAGCGCACTGCGGTCCAGAAGCTCCCCGAGCTCGCCGTAGTCCCACACGGCTATCTTCTGCATCTCGTGCGACGTGCGGAAACCGTCGAAGAAGTGCAGGAACGGCATACCGCCCTCTATGGCGGAAAGGTGCGCCGCCGCCGCGAGGTCCATTGCCTCTTGCGGGCTGTTTGACGCGAGTATGGCAAAGCCCGTCTGCCGGCACGCCATGACGTCGCTCTGGTCGCCGAATATGGACAGCGCGTGCGTCGCCACTGTGCGCGCCGTGACGTGTATGACCGCCGGGAGGCGCTCTCCCGCCATCTTATACATATTGGGTATCATGAGCAGCAGCCCCTGGGACGCCGTAAACGTGCTCGTCAGCGCGCCCGAGAGCACCGAACCGTGCACCGCGCCCGCCGCGCCGCCCTCCGACTGCATCTCGACGACGCGCACCGTCTGCCCAAAGATATTCTCCCGTCCCTCCGCGGCCCATTTGTCTACGTACTCCGCCATCGTAGAAGACGGCGTTATAGGGTATATCGCCGCCACGTCCGTAAAAGCGTACGCCACATGCGCCGCCGCCGTATTCCCGTCCATAGTCTTAAGCTTCCGCCCCATAAAAAATTTCCCCCCTGAAAATAATTTTGAATTCTGAATTGTCGGCTCCGCCGACACCTAAGTTGTTAATTGTTAACTGTTAATTGTCTCCTGTGGTACTCAATTATGCGGAAATCCGCGTACGCCTTTTCGGCGGCTCCTGTCAGGGTATCCGTCAAGGAGCCGTCGCGCAGCCTGAAGTAGTTCGTCGGGGTGTTTACGACGTCGATGTGCTCTAACAGCGCGTTCGCCGCCTTCATATATTCGTCGCCTTCCCACGAACACAGCTCAAACAGTTTATTCATCAGGAAACACGGTGAGAAGTCGCCGCCTTCTCCGGTGAAACCGTTGCCCAAGACGGATTTGGCGGCATCGTTGGCCCATATTACATATGGCGTCGTGTACCTATTGTAAAATCCGTCATCCGTCTCCGGCGCGAGGCTTATGCCCAGTTCCCCGTAGACATACTCGTTGTTGCCAAGCCATGGCTTGTGATCCCCGTACAGGAGTATTATAACAGGATCCCCGCTGTCCCTGAATCCGTCCACGAACGCGGCGATCCGCTGCGTGGTGTCGTATATGCCCGCGAGATAGTTGTTTAGTATATAGTACGCCGGTTCCGACAGTTCCCCCCGTTCTATGTACGATCCGTTGGCGAGCCCCGTGTCGTAGTACGCGCCGTGGTTTTGGATGGTCAAATTGTGGCTGAAATACGGCCGGGCACTGTCCCTTTCGCCGTACATCTGCGCGACTTTGTCGAAAAAGTACGCGTCGGATTGGGCACTGTCCTCAAAGCTGTCGATGAAGTAGTAGTTGTCGAACCCGAGATATTTGTGCACTTCCTCCCTGCTGTAAAACCAGCCGTCCCCGGGGTGAAACCCCTCAGTGGCATAGCCCTGGTCTTTGAGATAGTATAGATATGTGTCCGTGGGTTCCGTATAGCTCTCCATACGCGTATAGCCTGTGAGGAACAGGCGTTCGGTATCTATAGTGCCGCCGGAGAAGATGTTGTTTATGAGCTGTCCGTGCACCGACTCGGTTTGAAGCGCGTGCAGGCCTGCGTAGACATCGGTTGTGAAATTGAGGGATTCGTACTGCGACAGATCGCAGTACGCCTCCAGCATCACGCTTATTATATCCACCTTTTTGCCATCCGGTATGTCGTTGTAACCGTACGCGCCGAGCAATTCGTCAACTGTCTGCGGCGTATAGCTCTCCGGCGGTTTTGGGAACAAGTCCTGTACGCTGTGTATAAACGGATATACAAAGCCCCGGCTTATAAAGTCGCGCGTATACAGATCCTCTTCGGGCGTGCTTTCGCTCTGTGTATTTTCGTACAGAGCGGCGTTAGAATACGGCCCTATGAAGAGTGCGAACGACAGCGCCGCCATAGCAACTGCGCCGAACGCGCGCACGAACCACGCCCCCGGCCGCCTCTTGGCAAATTTGCACAGCACAAGCGCGCCCGCCGCGATAAACGCCGCAGCCAGAAAAAGGCGCCAGTCCAGTTTGAGGCCATAAGAACTGTTGAACGTCATGCCTGCCTCGCGCACCAAACTCATATCGGCGGCGACGAATGCGTCGCCGCGTATCTGCATCCTGAAGAAGTTGACGAACGACAACGTGGAAACCAGCAGAGATACCGGCAGAAACGCCATCCACGCTTTGCCCACCACGAGATATACCAGCAGCATGAGCAGCACGGGCGGCAGCATATTGAGCGCCACAAGCGTAAAAGACGAGAAATACGAAAAGAACATTGGTATCCCGTATTCACCGGTGCCGATGAGCATTGCCATTGCCCCCTCGGCGAGGCCGAACAGTACGAGCAGCGCGTATGTAAACGCCGTAGACTTAACCGCCGCGCGCAACTTTTCGCGGCGGGACATGCCCGCTGCGGCAGCCGTTCGCGTCTTTACAGTATTGCTTGCCATATTTGCCATGGCGGTCAATATTCGACTCTCTCGCCTATATATTGCGCGAGCGAGTCAACGGGTACGCGCTCCTGCGACATGCTGTCGCGGTCGCGCACAGTCACGCGTCCGTCCGTCTGCGAGTCGAAGTCGTATGTCACGCAAAACGGCGTGCCTATCTCGTCCTGGCGCCTGTACCGCTTGCCTATGGAGCCCGCGTCGTCGAAGTCCGCCATAAACCGCGATACGAGTCCGTCGGCCACGGCGCGCGCGGGCTCCGACAGCTTCTTTGACAGCGGCAGAACGGCGCACTTGTACGGCGCGAGCGCCGGATGCAGCCGCAATACTGTCCGCACGTCGTTCTTTTCGGCGTCCACCGTCTCCTCGTCGTAAGCGTCGATAAGCACTGCGAGAACAGTCCTCGCCGGACCGAGCGAGGGCTCTATGACGCAGGGGATATATTTTTCCCCTGTCTCCTGATCGAAATATTCCATACTCTCGCCGGATGCGGTCTGGTGGGCGTTGAGGTCGAAGTCGGTGCGGCTCGCGACGCCCCAGAGCTCGCCCCAGCCGAACGGGAACAGGAACTCGAAGTCCGTCGTCGCGTTGGAGTAGTGCGACAGCTCCTCCTTGTCGTGGTCGCGCGCGCGGAGCGACCCAGCGCGAAGCCCGATAGATGCCAGCCAGCCACGGCAGAAATTGCGCCAGTAATCGAACCAATCGAGCTCCGTGCCGGGCTTGCAGAAGAATTCCAGCTCCATCTGCTCAAATTCGCGGATCCGGAAGATGAAGTTGCCCGGCGTGATCTCGTTGCGGAAGCATTTCCCGATTTGGGCGACGCCGAACGGCATCTTGCGGCGCGTCGAACGCTGGATATTCTTGAAATTGATAAAAATGCCCTGCGCGGTTTCCGGCCGCAGATATATCTCCGCCGAAGAGTCCTCCGTCACCCCCTGATGCGTCTTGAACATCATATTGAATTTGCGCACATCGGTGAAGTCGGACTTCCCGCAAGCCGGGCACGCGATATTGTGTTCTCGAATATATGCGATAAGCTCGTCGTTATTCATGGCCGCAGGATTCACGGCCGTGCCGCCCCCGGCTGCGAGGCTGTCCTCGATGAGCTTGTCCGCACGGTGGCGCATCTTGCACGATTTGCAGTCGATGAGCGGGTCGTTGAAGTTGACTACGTGCCCGGATGCCTCCCAAACCCTTGGGTTGAGCAGGATCGAGCTGTCGAGCCCGACATTGTAGGGGCTCTCTTGCACGAATTTTTTCCACCACGCGCGCTTGACGTTATTCATCAGCTCAACGCCCAGCGGCCCGTAGTCCCACGAGTTCGCCAGCCCCCCGTATATCTCGCTCCCCGCGAAGACAAATCCGCGCCCCTTGCACAGCGCGACGATTTTTTCCATCTGCTTATCCGTGTTGAGCGCGCCGCCCACGTTTTCCATAATGCTCAATGTAACAACCTCCCAACCGCGGCGAAATCTCCTCCGCCGCACAACAACGATCATAAATACCAGACAATTATACCCCTAGCGGACATCGCTTGTCAATTAAGTATTTGTGAACATGAAGGCTCAATATCCCAAGACCGGACGGAAATATATCAATGCGGTAATAAACACCGCGCACCACAGAACCATTAACAGTGAGATAAATATACGAAATGACATTTTTTTGTTGAGCTCGGCGGGCGGCAGATCCTTGAAAACGATCTTGCGTACAACAATGCCTACAATTGTGAATGCGATGCTGACAATGGCCAAAACGAGAATAACAGGGCGCAATGGGATGTTCATGTATCAACCCCTGTTGCGATCGCGCGCGCTCAACCGTTCGAGCACAATGTTTATCTGCTCGCGCGTTATCACGTCGTCAGGGCCGAAGCTGCCGTCGCCGTAGCCGACAATCAGACCTGTCTCATACGCCCACGCGAGCGGTGCGTCGTCCGGGGACGCATCCGTGAATGGGTTGACCCCGGCCTCCGGGCTGCCCGCGCCGCGCCAGATAGCCTTTACAAACTCAGCGCGCGTCAGCGCGGT
>JAISBX010000180.1 GCA_031265965.1 Oscillospiraceae bacterium
CGGCTTGCCGTCGTTGTCCACCGTCGCGATATGGTATGCTCCGGCTTTTTCTAAGAAATCGAATACTTCTTGCATTTCAGTGCCCTCCATTTGATTTTAATAGTCGCGGTGACCCGCGAACCCTACGAGCATTATAAATAATAAGTGCGGCGGTGTCAATCTTACTCTCACCAAATTTTAGTTGAATTATGCCCGCGCTTATGTTAGGATATTGCAAACGGGTAGGCTTGCGGAAAGGCGGGTGCGGGTATAGCTGTGAACGATTGGGACATAATTGTTGTTGGCGGCGGGCCGGCGGGGATGTCGGCGGCTATAACGGCGAGACAGCGGGACAAGCGTGTGACGGTCATGTCCAACGACGCGGCGGGCAGCGGGCTATATAAAGCCGCCGAGGTGCGCAATTATCCGGGATTGCCGAATATCTCGGGCGCCAAGCTTCTCGCGGGTTTCACGGCGCAGGCCGTGAGTATGGGCGCCGTCGTCGCGCGCGAGCGCGTCTCGGTCGTGCTACCGGTAGGCGGCGCGGTAAGCGTGAACAGTTCGGGCGGAGTGACGTCCGCCGGGGCTGTCGTTCTCGCCATAGGGGTCGCGCAGACGACCGTTTTTCCGGGAGAATTGGAGCTGCTGGGACGCGGCGTGTCGTATTGCGCGACCTGCGACGGCATGTTTTTCCGCAAGAAGCGCGTGTGCGTGATAATGCAGTCGGCGGACGCGGAGAGCGAGGCGGCATATCTGGAATCCATAGGCTGCGAGGTCGTCAGGCTCACGCCGCGCACGGGTTCCGCGTCTGTGAACGGCGGCGGAAGGGTGGAGTCTGTCACGGTAGACGGCGCGACTGTGGAGTGTGCCGGCGTGTTCATCCTGCGGGACACTGTGCTTCCCTCGGCGCTGGCCGCGGGGATAGCGCTGTCCGACGGATGTATCGGGACGGATCACGCAATGCGGACAAGCCTTCCGGGCGTTTTTGCCGCCGGGGACTGCACCGGAACGCCTTATCAGATAGCGAAGGCGGTCGGACAGGGGCAGATCGCCGCGTTGTCCGCCGTGGAATATATCGACAAAAACTAAGTGTAACGAAAGGAATGATCACAAATGGCAATTTTACATCTCACCTCCGAAACCTTCGACAGGGAAATCGGTACGGGCGCGTCGCTCGTGGACTTCTGGGCGGATTGGTGCGGCCCGTGCAGGATGCTAGCTCCGATAATAGAGGATCTGGCGCAGCAATACGCGTCCAAGGCGTCGTTTTGCAAGGTCGATGTAGACGCCTGCGGGGACCTCGCCGAACGCTACGGCGTTGCAAATATACCGACGGTGATACTGTTCAGGGACGGCGCCGAGACAAAGCGATTTATCGGCGTGCAGCCTAAAACTGTTTTTGAGGAAGCGCTGGCAGGGATATGATGCGCAATTTGATAAGTATCGACGATGTGTCCGCCGGGGAGTGGCGCGCGCTGTACGCGTTGTGCGGCGAGATCATCAGCCGCCCCGGCGACTACGCCGACGCGTGCCACGGCAAGGTGCTGGCGACGCTGTTCTATGAGCCGAGCACGCGCACGAATTTTTCGTTTCAGGCGGCGATGCTGCGTCTCGGCGGCAGCGTATTCGGGTTTGCGGATCCTAACGCGACGTCGGCGTCAAAAGGGGAGACGCTTGCGGACACCGTGCGCATAGCGGGCTCGTACGCCGATTCAATAGTGCTGCGAAGCCCGTTTGAGGGGGCCGCGCTGGCGGCGTCGCTCTACTCCGAGATACCGCTGATAAATGCAGGGGACGGTGGGCACCACCACCCGACGCAGACGCTCACCGACCTCACCGCGATAGCGCGTCTGCGCGGCGGGATAGGCGATATGACGGTCGGCCTGTGCGGCGATCTCAAGTACGGCAGGACGATCCACTCGCTGATCCTCGCGCTTCTTAAATTCCCGAATATCACGTATTATCTGATATCTCCGGACGAGCTCCGCGTCCCGGACTACATACTTTCGTGTCTGCGCGAGTGCGGCGCGAGATTTTTTGAGGTTTCCGGCCTGACGGAGACGCTGCCGGAGCTGGACGTCCTGTACATGACGCGCGTGCAGCGGGAACGGTTTTCCGACCCGTCGGAGTACGACAGGCTCTGCGACACATACGTCCTCACAAAGTCGTCACTCGGCGCGGCCAAAGCGGACTTACTGATAATGCACCCGCTTCCCAGACTCGGCGAGATAGCGCCCGATGTGGACGGGGATCCCCGCGCGGTCTATTTTGAGCAGGCGCGCTGCGGCATGTTCATAAGGATGGCGCTGCTGCTCACTCTGACGTCGCTCCCGCGCACACCCGTGGTGCCAGCGCCGTCGAACACGGACATGGTATGCCAAAACCCCGGCTGCGTCACCCTCGCCGAACGCGGCCTCCCGCGCCTTCTGCGCAACGAGACCCACTGCTGCGCCTATTGCGACGGCGAACTGAGGCCGCGTTAACAAACTGAATTGTTAATTGTTAGTTGTTCCGCCTCCGGTATCCACAGCGTCATTCTCGTGCCTATCCCTACGCGGCTTATGGCCTCTATGCCGCCGCCGGGGCGGCGGGCTACGCGCAGGGCTATGGACAGCCCGAGGCCGGCGCCGCCGGTGGCGCGGGCGCGGGATTCGTCGGCGCGCGTGAACCTGTCGAATATGTGCGGCAGCGCCTCCGGGGCTATGCCGATGCCGTCGTCCGTTATTGATATCTTCGAGTACCCGCCCTCCGTATACGCGTGAGAGGTTATCGTGCCGCCGGAGTCGGTGTTCTTGATGGAATTGTCCACAAAAACGCG
>JAISBX010000011.1 GCA_031265965.1 Oscillospiraceae bacterium
GGTGGAATTTCTGACCACAATGCGATACGTCGGGCGCTATGTCGCGCCGGACGCGAGAGTCATCGAGATCGGCGCGGGGACGGGGCGCTACAGCCGCGCCGTCGCGGATATGGGCTGCATGGTCGAAGCGGTAGAGCTAATAGAGCACAACATCAACGTATTCAGAGAAAATATAAAGCCGGGGCAAAAAATCAACGTGACGCAAGGCGATGCTCTTGATTTGTCGCAGTTTGAAGATGATTCTTTCGACGCCGCGCTGCTCTTGGGCCCGCTATACCATTTGTATGACGACGGCGACAAACGGCAGGCGCTGTCGGAGGCGATGCGCGTCACAAGACCCGGCGGCGTGGTGTTTGCGGCGTATTGCGTCAGCGACGGCAGCATTTTTAACGGGTTCCGGCACAAAATGTTTGATGTCGCCGACTACATAAAACGCGGCAAGATAGACCCCGTGACATTCGATACGTTCTCGGCGCCGGAGGACATATTCGAGCTCGTCCGCAAAGAAGACATTGACCGCCTTATGAGCGGATTTGACGCCGGGCGATTGCATTACGTCGCTACCGACTTGTTCACAAACTATATGCGCGGCGAGGTTGACGCTATGAGCGATGAGGAGTTTGCGCTGTATATGCGCTACCACTTCGCCGTCTGCGAGCGCGCGGACATGGTAGGGATAACGCACCACAGCTTGGATGTGTTTAGGAAAGGGGGCGGGTAAAAGGGATGACAGACGCAACGAGGAATTATGGAGACGCGCTAAATATGTGGCGGAATTGGCGTGTGGAAACGGAAGCGGACATTGACCGCCGCCTTGAGAATTTTCGTGTGCTGTTCGCGTACAACTCCGGCAAAATCGAGAACGAAGCGGTCACATACAACGACACGCGGGAAATCTTTGAGAACGGGCGCGTACTTGGGTACACTGGCGATACGCGCACACTGTTCGAGCTTTCTAACCAACGGGTCTGCTATGAGTTTCTAAAGCCAAAAATCGCTATAAAAGAACCGCTGACCATCGCGCTTATTAAGGAAACGCACGGCGCGCTGACAGGCGGCACTTACGACGAGCGGCGCTATGTGGAGCGGGGCGAGCGGCCCGGCGAGTTCAAGAAACACGATTATGTGACGGGGCTCGCGGAAGTCGGGTCGTTGCCGGAGGATGTGGAAAGCGATCTCGCGGAGCTGCTGGACGAGCTCGCGGAATACGGGGAAAAGGACACGCTGAAGGTGGCGGCGTATTTTCACGCGCGTTTTGAGTACATTCATCCTTTCGCCGACGGCAACGGGCGAGCCGGGCGCACGCTGCTAAACTATTATCTGATGACCCACGGCCACCCGCCCGTAATCATATACGACGAGGACAAAAACGCCTACTACGACGCGCTGGCACGTTACGATGAAGCCGAAGATTTAGAGCCCATGGCCGCCTTTCTCAAACAGCAGACCGCGCGAACATGGGAAAAGTCGCTGGAACGGGAACAGCGGCGTGTACGTGAGGCTGAACGCCTGTGAGCTTTTCGGCTGCGCGAGGATGACGGTAAAGGCCTCGCCCGCCGCCGCAGAGCGCACCGCAACGCCGCGAGCGCACGGCTTCAAGCCGACAGATGAGCGGCTCGTGAGGCAGGACGGTGTATATTTCGACGGATTTCGGGTGCTGGAAAGGGAAAGCTGAACGGATATAGCGCATCGCGGCGCCGCCCTCATTCGTCCCCCAGAAGCTCGAATGTGAAATTCTCAGTGTTTGCTAATTATTAGCCACTGTTATTTCTTTTGTTTTCTCGATCAGGACGCCGCGCTCGTTCGGCAGCTCGCCGTCTATTACAAGCTCCAGCAGCTTTCTCAGCGCCGAGCCGACCGCGGGGCCCTGCTTTACGCCGGCGCCTATGACGTCGCGTCCGCCGACCGCCAGATCTCGCAGCGTGACGCACTGATTTTGCGATATGATGCCGTCCAGCATATCCGCGGCGTCGTCAAGCTCCGCGAGGCGTTCCCGCCTGCGAAACGGCGAGTGCGCGCACGTGTCGGCGCGCTGTACGGCGATAAGCTGCCGCAGACGTGTCTCGCCGAGCCTACCCAGCCAGCGCCTGACGGTCCTCGCGTCAGCTCTGATGCGGTCGTCGTGGTGATATATCAGCTTCGACACGGCGTCCACCGCGCATCCGCTGAATCTAAGGCGCCGGAGTATCCCGCGGGCAATCTCCGCGCCCGCCGCCGGATGCCCGTGGAAGTGCCCGATGCCGTTGACGTTCGTGTAACAGGCCGGTTTGGCTATATCGTGCAGCAGCAGCGCGAGCCTGACCGTCATGTCTCGCGGAGCGCTTCCCACCGATGCGACCGTGTGCTCCCACACTGTCTTGTCGTGGTACGGATTGTGCTGCTCGAAGCCTACCGTCGCCGAAAGCTCCGGTATTATCGCCTCTATCACGCTCACGTTGTCTCCCAGCGCTTCCGCGGCGCCGACGCCAATGAGCAGCTTGCCGAGCTCGGCCGACACGCGTTCCGGGGATATGTTACGCAGCAGCGCGCTGTTTTCGAGCGCGGCGCGCCGCGTGCCGTCCTCTATGGCGAACCCGAGCGTCGAGGCGAAACGCAGCGCGCGCATTATGCGCAGAGCGTCCTCCCGGAACCGCGCCGCGCCGTCGCCGACGCACCTGATAACGCCGTCCGACAGGTCGGAGCGCCCTCCGAAGCAATCTATCACCCGACCGGACAGGGCGTACGCCATCGCGTTTATTGTAAAATCCCGTCTGGCAAGATCCTCTCTCAGGCTGCGCACAAATGTCACTCTGTCGGGGTGCCTGCCGTCGGAGTAGGCACCGTCAGTCCTGAACGTCGTCACCTCTACGCGCGTTCCGCCGGACAGCGCGGACAACGTGCCGTGCTTGATCCCTGTCTCGATGAGCGTGTAGCGGCCAAGACAGCGCGCCGTCTGCTCCGGTTCCGCCGACGTGCACACGTCCCAATCCTCCGGCGTGACGCCGCGCAGCAGGTCGCGCACGCAACCTCCTACAAAGTATGCCTCAAACCCGCCGGCGGCGAGCGCTTCGACCACCGCCGCCACCTCACCCGGGATCGTGAACCCCAACGCGCGCTTCCCCCTATCCGATATACTTCGAGCTTTTCAACGCCTCGCCCGCTGAGGCTTGCTCCGCCTCTTTTTTGCTTCGTCCCGTTCCGCGGCCTATCGGCGTATCGTTGAGATACACCTGCGCGACAAATATCTTATCATGGTCCGGCCCCGTTTCATCGATCAGCCGGTATGTCAGCGACTGTCCGCTCTTGCGCTGTACCAGCTCCTGAAGCTTCGTCTTGTTGTCAGGGGCCGCCGAATCAAGGTCCTCCGCCTGCGCCAATATATAGCGCTCAACGAACGACACGGACGGGGGCCATCCTCCGTCGAGATACATGGCCGCCAGCAGCGCCTCGACGGCGTCCGCCAGCATCGACGGACGCTCCCGTCCTCCGCTCGACTCCTCCCCACGCCCCAGAATAATGTACGCTCCCAGATCTATACGCCCCGCGACCGATACGAGACTTTTCTCGCACACAAGAGCCGCCCTGCGCCGCGTCATAACGCCCTCCGGCATGTCCGGCTTGCTCCTGTACAAATGCTCGGCGACGATGGCCCCCAGCACCGAGTCCCCAAGGAATTCAAGGCGCTCGTTACACACGATCTCACCATGTTTTTTTTCGTTGGCATACGAGCTGTGCGTCAACGCCGTCCTCATCAGCGCCTTGTCCCGGAAGACATATCCGAGCAATTTTTCCAATTCGGTCATAAGAACCTCCTGTGTGGTGCTTTGTGTAAAAAATACTATACACATGGTCATGCGCGTTGTCAAGGCGCTCACGGCGCTCGCCGGGACATGTGCAAAGCAGATATATTTGGTAATATATGGAATAAAAAAATTCTTGCAATGTAAAAATCCATGAGTTATAATAGAGCGCAAGGCAAACCGCGAGAATATATGGAGAAGTACCCAAGAGGCCGAAGGGGCTCCCCTGCTAAGGGAGTAGGCGTGTCAAAAGCGCGCGAGGGTTCAAATCCCTCCTTCTCCGCCAGAATTCAAATACGCCGCTTACAGCGAGGCGCGACAGCGATAACCATGTGCTATTTCGTCCAGATAAACCATAAATCCGAGCCTATTTCTGATTGAAAAAGGTTCGGATTATTTTGACGTGGTGGGGGAAGGTGGATTCGAACCACCGAAGTCGTCGACAACAGATTTACAGTCTGCCCCCTTTGGCCACTCGGGAATTCCCCCATATTTGCGTATTTATAAGCTATATTATAATACCGCGCAATAACGACCCGCGACGCACGCGCACACATGGAGCTGGTGGACGGATTTGAACCCCCGACCTGCTGATTACAAATCAGCTGCTCTACCGACTGAGCTACACCAGCGTCGCACAGGGCGCATAATTTCGCCGTTGCGGATACCGTACCGCAGATGAACCGCCCAGACTGTTGTCAGTATACAGCATCTGCGGCGCGTTTGTCAATACCGAATTTTAAAATTTTTCAAGATAAAATTTGCGCGTCGCCTTAAAGTCGGAGTCGAATTCGTACACGAGCGGTATCCCGGTCGGTATGTTCACTTCGGTGATCTCGCTGTCCGGCATGTCCTCGAAATACTTGACCAGCGCACGCAGCGAATTGCCGTGAGCAACAATGAGCACACGTCTGCCGGAGCGCATATCGGACATGACGACGCTCTCAAAATATGGGGCGGCGCGCGCTATCGTGTCTTTCAGGCTCTCCGTCAGAGGCAGGACATCCGCCGTCTCGCCGCTGTAGCGGACGTCAAGCGCCGGGCTGCGCTCATCGCC
>JAISBX010000088.1 GCA_031265965.1 Oscillospiraceae bacterium
GCCCACCCCATCCAAGACGCGCTCGAGGGCATAACGCACTCGCTGTGCTCGCTCGAATTTGAGGACCACCGCCCGCTGTACGACTGGGTGATAGCCAACTGCGACGTGCCGTCGAAGCCGCGCCAGATAGAATTCGGGCGCCGCAGCATGACGAACACGGTGATGGGGAAACGGCATCTGCGCCGCCTTGTGGAATCCGCCCTCGTGTCCGGCTGGGACGACCCGCGCCTGCCCACGGTCTGCGGGCTGCGCCGGCGCGGCTACACACCCGCGTCGCTGCGCGACTTCTGCGAGCGCATCGGCGTCGGCAAGACGTCCAACACCGTGGATTACGCGCTGCTGGAACACTGCCTGCGCGAGGACCTGAACAAAAACGCGCGCCGCGCGATGGTCGTGCTGCGCCCCGTGAAGCTCATCGTCACGAACTATCCCGAGGGCGAGTCCGAGATGTTCGATATAGAGAACAACCCCGAAGACGACACGGCCGGAACCCGCCCCGTCTCGTTTTCGCGCGAATTATGGATAGAGCGGGACGACTTTGCCATAGACCCGCCGAAGAAATACAACCGCCTGCGCCCGGACGGCGAGGTGCGGCTTAAATCCGCGTATATTGTCAAATGCACGGGATATAAAACAGATGACGACGACGAGATAACCGTAGTTTACGCCGAGTACGACCCCGCGACGCGCGGCGGCTCAACGCCCGACGGCCGCAAAGTCCGCGGCACTATCCACTGGGCAGACGCCGCCACAGCCGTAGACGCCGAGGTGCGCCTATACGACAAGCTGCTGCTCGACGGCGAGGGCGCGGTTTCAGACGAAGATTTCGCGGCGCGCCTGAATCCCGGCTCGCTCGAAATAATAAAGGGCTGCAAGGCGGAAAAATCCCTTGAAAACGTCGAGGCGCCCGCCTCGTTCCAGTTCCTGCGCACGGGCTATTTCACGCCCGACAGCGAACTCTCCCGCCCCGGCGCCCTCGTCTTCAACCGCTCCGTAGCGCTGAAGGACGGATACAAACCAATTAACAGTTAACAATTAACAATTAATAATTGGCCGTTGGTGACGTATTTTTCGGGGGTGGCTATTATGGTTTCAAAGTTTGTGTAGAATACCATGCCGGGGCGGCCGCCGGGTTGGCGTTTTACGTTGCGGGCGGGACAGAAGTCGATGGCGGCGCGGGTCGCATTGCGCGCGCCGGAATACCAGGCCGCGAGCGCCGCGGCTTGGTTGAGCGTTATGTCGTCCGGGGGCGTGCCGTTAGTTTGAACTATCACGTGCGAGCCGGGGACTTTTTGCGCGTGAAGCCATGTGTCGAAGCGCGAGGCCGTGCGGTGCGTCAGTTCGTCGTTCTGCGCGTTGTTCCTGCCTACCAGTATTCGCGCGCCGGACGCCGAGACGAACCGCATGGGAGCGGACTTCACGCGCTTATCCGCCCTCCCCTGCCGCTTAGCCTTGATATATCCCGTGTCGGTGAGCTCTTGGCGTATCTCCGCGATACCGGACTCCCCTTCCGCCGACGATATTTCCTCCAAAACGCTCTGTAAATACTCGACCTCGCGTTCGCCCGAAAGTATCTGTTCCGCGAGGTGTTTTTCCGCGTTTTTCATTTTCGTGTACTCTTTGTAGTATTTTGCCGCGTTCTGCTGCGGCGTTTTGAGTGTGTCGAGCGCTATCTCGCATTGCGCGCCGTCCTCCGCGTATAGGTTAGTCGTTCGTAACATAGTGTCGCCGCGCTTTATGACGTGGATATTCGCCATGATCATATCCCCGTACTCGCGGAACGTCTCCCTCCCCTGCGCCCGTTCCAGCTCCGAGCGCCGCAGCTCGGTCTTGCGGCGTGCCCTGTCCAGCGCGTTCTTCGCCGTCCGCGATATATCCGACGCGCGCCGCCGCACGCGTTCGCGCGCCGCCCGGACTGTGTAGAACTCGTCGAGAAGTTCGGAGAACGACGATGCCTCCCGCCCGGTCATCGCCCCCTCGTACTGCGTTATCCTCATATATGAATAATCGTACGGCTCGCCCTCCGCGCCGAGCAGCAGGAACGGTACAAACCGCCCGGCCATCGCGTCGGAGGTCGCGGACTCAAACGCCTCCCGGAGCCCGCGTCCGCCGTCGGCATCCGCCGCCTGCGACATACGGACGTCAGCGCCGCCGTACGCCTTGTACTGCAGCTCGCGGCAGACGAGCGGGGACAGCCCGAAAAACGTGTCCAGCAGCCACTTGTCCACACATTTGTCGCCGGGCGCGCGCACGAACAGCTCGGACAGCGTATCGCCGTCCGTCATAAGCGGGTCGAGCTTGTCCTGTCCGGGGGGCAGACGGTATATCATACCCGGAAGCACCTGCCGTTTGCCCGTCATGTCGCCGCCGACGCGCCTGAGACAATCGATGATGATCCCGTCGCCGTCCGTGAGCACAATGTTGGAGCCCCTGCCCATGAGCTCGGCGACCAGATGCTTTTTCACGGGCGCGCCCGATATGTCCGCAACGGTCAATTCAAAGTCCAGTACGCGCTCGCGCGGCGGCTGGGATATGCGCACAATCGCCGCGCCGGTCAGGTGCTTGCGCAACAGCATACAGAACATCGGGGGCGAGGCGGGGTTTTCAAAGCGCGCGTCCGTAACATGGCAGCGCGCGTCGCCCGCGCCCGCCGAAATGAGAAGGCGCGCGCCGCCGCCGTACCCGCGGAGCGACAACAGGATAACATCGCCCTCCGGCTGCTGTATTTTATCTATTCTCATGCCTGTGACGCGCGCCGCAGTCTCGTCCGCGACGGCGCTCAGACAAACAGCGTCAAGCGGCATCGGATCACCCCAATTCAGGTAACGGATAACGGATCTGACTTCAGTATATGTTATGCGGGGCGTGCATGTCAAGGCGAAGTGTGGGCCTCGTGGGGGCATTTCACCTCCGCTGGGATGCTGAAGGACGCATATTTGCCGATTTACCAGACCATATCTCCCGCGCCTGTACTGGACGCGGAAACGGTGGCGTGGGCGGAGGAAGCGATTCAAGAGTTGGCGAGCAAAGGCGTGATAGACGCAAGCGCACCCTCGCTGTACGAGCCGCTTGTGCCTATCACGCGTGGCAATTTTATTCACTACCTTTGCTCATGGACACGGGCGGCAACGCGGGCTCCCAGAGCTCCACGCTCATAATCCGCGGCATGGCTCTCGAGGAGATCGAGCTGCGCGACGTCCTGCGCGTGCTCTGGAAGGAGCTGCGCGTCGCGCTGCTGTGCGGCGCCGCGCTGTCGGTAGTCAACTTTCTCCGTATAGTGGTCATGGGCGGCGGTACTCCAATGGCGTTCACCGTCACAGGCGCTCTCTTCCTGACCGTCATCCTCTCCAAATCCGTCGGCTGCCTGCTTCCCCTCGGCGCAAAAAAGCTCCGCCTAGACCC